>JAKAAL010000523.1 GCA_021802375.1 Bacillota bacterium
ACTACGGGGGGAGCTAAGCTTAAGACCTGGGCAAAGGATATGGGATATACCCCGGCTAACCCGGATCTTCCTACCAGTTGGTACAATGCTGCTTGGGCATGGGGAAATTCCGGATGGGACGGAAATGGTCATTATATTTATGACGGAGGACCGTCCGGATCGTATCTCGTTTACATTATCTACGCAGACGGCATCTATGCGCTTGCCTAGCGACCGCTTCGTAGAGCCGATCAGGAGTCGCATCGACCTCCGATCGGCTCTACATCACTTATTGGTGGGAATGTTCGGAAAAAGCATGGTGGATCACCGAGAGAGCCTGGTGAACGATCCATGGTGCTAAATTAGCCGTCGCACCGTTCATCGTGTTCTCTGTATATTGAACCGTAATGGCAGCCTGATAGTACTGTCCCCCGGGGCGCCAGATGCTGATTCCATAGACGGGGTGCCCCTGACTATTCTGGTAGGCAAACAATGCTTGATGACCATGGTGTCGATAGGCGATGGTAGCTGGGTGGAGGCGTTCGTTGTTCTGCCGCAACAGCGCTGGTGGTGGCAAATGCGGTCCTATATCATTCAAAAACTGGCCTGCGGCGGGGAACAAATTAGAATCTTGATTAGCCGCCAACGGTACCGATGGGTTGCCAATTCTCCAAGAAAGGGTGGTCGTTTGGTTGGTGAGAGTCAATTCTTCTCCGCCATCATCAGCGAGGCCTACGGAGCCTGTCATGCTTCGCGGTGCAAGTACCATCACCCACGGCTCATCATAGCCTGCCGGAATCACATAATCCGCCAAGTGTTTTGCGATGGAAGATGGAATGGCTACCGATTCCTCAGCGGGAACGGTCGGTTTCGGATGCGGCTCCGTCGTGGGATAGGTGACGGGAAGCACCACGGTGGGAATCTCCGAATGGCCGGGATAAGTGGGCACCGACCCTGGGACTACGGGGATGGCCGCTTGCGGCGGCATCATGCCCGCTACGGTGCTACGAAAGATCGTCAACCCGCGATGAATTACCCAGGGTGCTAAATCGGCCTGGTTGGGTGGTACGGTGAAGACAAGCTTCGCTCCAGTCCACCCATCATGGTTCGCCCGGTGTGATTTTGGCGTGTATTGGCCAATGCCATAGACGTCCTTGCCATTCGTGGTCTGGTAGGCAAAGAACGCACGCTGACCGTGGTCCTGGTAGTCGATGGTCGCTGGGTGCAACAGATCATGAGTAGACCAGGAGTGAGGTACTATCTGATTGGTGACTTTGCCGGCGGTCGAGAACAGATCATTCAACGCTTGAGCCGTCAGGCCGCGGGAGCCTGGATCGGGCAAATCAAGTGATATAGAGGCCGTACTATTGGTCAAGGAAACTCCGACGCTGGCATTGTCTCCGTCGATTGCCGACCCGGTCATGCCGCGTGGGCCCAATAGGCTAATCCACTGATCAGGGGAGACCGGAACGAGATACTCAGCCAGCTTGGCGGCGGTGGCGGACGGAATGGCTACCCAGGCGTCTGCTGCTATCTGGGCGGGGGGCGGTGGCGGAGTGTATCCGTATGTCGTCGGAACGACTGTGACTGGGATCTGTGAGAGCTGAGTGGATGGAGTAACGGAGTCGGTCACAACCGGAATGGCCGTAGCCGGAATGACGGGCGGGGAAGATTCCGCTGCAAACACCGAGGAACTGATTAACAGGCTACTCGTCAGACTGACCAGGGTCACGCTGGGCCATACGTTGGATCGATGATGTTGTGAGTATTTCATCGGGACCTCTTTTCTGAACCGTTGTCGTTGGGTTCGTTCTTCTCTGGTGAGACTTCTACCACAGAGATTAACGAAATTAACGCCATCAGTCGATTGCAGGTTACATTTGATGATGAACATCATTCATGCATTTAATTTGTGTAAATATGGAGTATACCTCAGAATGACACCGCTCAAGATGTAACCCGTAGCGTGGGTATAGCGTTTTATCAATAGAGTCGATCAGAGCGACCCGTACAGGAGGAAACAAACATGCATGATCATAAAATGGAGCGTAGGCGTCAACAACGGCATTGGAAGGTGGGAGTCCTCGGCGTTGTCACAAGCGCGAGTTTGATTGGAGCTTCCACGGGAGTTCAGGCGATCAGCATGGGACCACCCATTCATTTAAATAGCGTGACGATGGAATCGACGACGGCGGGCTGGGGGATCGATCGACACCTCGGGGGTCAGCTGGTGCATACGATCGATGGAGGACGGGCATGGACGAACGTCACACCGCCTGGCGTGACGTTCGATGAGCTGACCAATCATACGCCATATTCTCCACCCTTGCCGCCACACAATACCGTAACTTGGTACGGAAGTAGCTTGGTTGCCAAAACAATTACTCAACTCACGCGGTCAGCTCACGGTGCCGCTGTACTGTTGGTCAGTGCCACCACCAACGGAGGGCACCAGTGGCACCAGTGGAGGGTACGCTTGCCAGACCTAATCGACGGATCGGTGAATGACCCAATTTTAAAGCAGATGGATTTTACCAATACAGACACGGGCTGGTTGATCTTTGGGCCCGCCTATCCCACCATCGCGGCGGGCATGGGTTACGGCGGCATGGAACTTTGGCATACCAATAACGGTGGCCATACCTGGACGCGCATGAATCAGAGTTCAAGAATCGTCGCAGGCCCAATGACCTTCACCAGTTCCACTATAGTGGTCCCAGAAAACTAGACAATCTGGGAGGCCCTCAAGTGTTACACTGGACACGCTATGAAAAGACATACCGCCACATTCAAGGCCCAAGTGACCTTAGAGATGCTCAAGGAAGAAAAGACGGTGACTCAAATCGCTGCCGAGCACGGCGTCCATCCCGGGCAATTGCATCGGTGGAAGCGCCAAGCACTCGAGAACTTTCCGCATTTGTTTACCGAGTCCGAGGCCCTCAAGCAGGAAGCCCAAGCCCACGAGCAACAACTGGCCGAGCTCTATGCCCAGATCGGCAAACTGACCACGCAACTGGAGTGGCTCAAAAAAAAATCTGGACTCGACCCTCTCTCGCGCTGAGCGGGTAGCCTGGCTCGACCGGGGCCGAGGTGCGCTGCCTCTGACAATTCAGACGGACTTGCTGGGGCTTAACCGCACCAGTCTGTATTACCGGCCCGTCGGGCCGGGTCCCCTAGAAATCGCCCTCAAACACCGGATCGATGAAATCTACACCAAGCGCCCCTTTTATGGGTCGCGCCGGATCACCGCCCAGTTACAGCACGAGGGCTATGCCGTCAATCGAAAGCGCATTCAGACCTACATGCGGGAGATGGGTATTTGGGGTCTGGCTCCCGGACCCCACACGAGTACGCCCCATCCCGGGCACACCATTTATCCGTATTTACTCCGGGGCGTCAGGGCGGCCTATCCCAATCACATCTGGGGGATCGACATCACCTATATCCGCTTGCGGCATGGTTGGCTTTATCTCGTGGCCATTATCGATTGGTATTCGCGCTATGTGGTGGCCTGGGAGATCTCGGAAACCCTGGAACTGCCATTTGTGCTGGTCGCGGCGCAACGGGCCCTCGCCACCGCAGTTCCCACCATTTGGAACCACGACCAAGGGAGCCATTTTACCAGTCCCCAGTATACGGCTTTGCTCTTAGCTCAGGAGGTGCGGATTAGCATGGATGGCAAAGGTCGGGCCCTCGACAACATCTTTACCGAACGACTCTGGCGAAGCGTCAAGTACGAGGAAGTCTATCTCCACGATTACGACACCCCCCGGGCGGCGCAGTGGGGATTAACGCAGTACTTTAGGTTTTACAATCACGAACGGCTCCATCAATCGCTCGCGTATGCGACCCCCGCGTCTGTCTACGCCGACCCCGTCGGACCGGATTCCGTCCGATGAGGTTCGGTCCGCGGGGTCGATCCCCCCCATCCATCGTCACTAGTGACGATCGCATCCAAGAAGGAGGTAATGTCATGGACCCGACGCACCGCGACCGCCAGGCCACGTATCGCTTCTGGCACCCCCAACTCAATGTCACCTTTCGTTGGCGGTCCGACTGGATTCTGGTCAGCCAGGCCTTGGCCCTGACCGACCAACACCCGCGGGAGGTCCTCCTGCGCTGGGCGCGGCAAGTCCTGGACGAAATACCGCCGCACGACCCCCGATCCTAACGGTTGGCGCGCTCGCTCCGCCCTTCGACGCCAGTCCCGACCACCTTATCGCGGGCAAAGGGGCCGGAGATTACCAAACGGGAATGATAGGGAGAAGGGCGGGGACGGCATCGTTCCGCGCATTCGTCCGGCGGTAGATCGCATGATCACGTCTGAGTCAAACCGATGATCGAATGGCCCGCCGTTTACTCATCTATCTCAAACATTAAAGGAGGGACTTATCAGTCTCACACTTAAAGGACTAAAAAATTGTCTTGACACCGGGGTCCACTTTAAAGGTCAACCAAGCCCAGGGTAATC
>JAKAAL010000524.1 GCA_021802375.1 Bacillota bacterium
CTGTACGCGCAAATCATCACCCCAGAGCAGGTGGGATACAAGGCTGCCCAAGTGAATCTGAGCGACATTGCCGCTATGGGCGGCCAACCAACGGCTGCCTTGACCAGCTTGGCCGTGCCTTCGCAGATGTCGTCCGAAGTGCTGGAGTCGCTGTATCGCGGTCTCACAAGGGCGTTCGACAGTTGGGGCGTTATCATTTTAGGCGGGGATACGGTAGGGACGGTCGATCGTCTGGTGTTGGATGTGGTGATTCTTGGAAAGCCATCGGCGCAGGGGCCGGTGCTTCGGCAGGGGGCGCGTCCAGGAGACCGGCTCATGGTGTCTGGGCGTCTGGGTGCGAGCTATGCGGGCTATATGCTGCTTAGCCACGGCGCGAGCTGGCCCGGCGAGGACATCGATGCGCGCAGTGTGCTAACGGCGCATTTGGAACCGCATGCTCGGGTGGCGTTGGGACAGGCGGCCGCCCCTTTTATACACGCCATGACAGACGTTAGTGACGGCTTGGCGCGCGAAGTGGAGGAATTGGTGCAATTTGGCTCGGTGGGTGCAGACGTTTGGCTTGAGAATTTGCCGATCTGCCGGGCGACCCGACAGATCGCGGCCGGTTTCCAAAGCGACGGAGAGGACTACGCTCTCTTTGGCGGGGAGGACTATGAGTTATTGATGGCTGTACCGCCCTCCCATCTGGAGGCAGTGAAGAATGCCGCTGCCCAGAGCGACGTCGCTTTGACCGAAATAGGCGTCGTGACGGATGGTCGGAACATTCGCTGGCTCAAGAACGGCGAGCCGGTGGTGCTTCATGGAGAAGGAGTAGCCTTTGATCACTTTTCGCGTTGAAGAGCTGATTGCGGATGAAAGCGGCCTCTGGTCATGGGCCGCGCGCTTCGCCCCGCTCTTGGCGCAGGGCGGCGTGGTGCTGCTGAAGGGACCGCTGGGGGCGGGAAAAACCACGGCCGTCAAGGCCCTCGTGCGGTCTCTGGGAGTCCGTGCGGATGTAACCTCGCCCACGTTTGATCTGTTGCACGTCTATGACGCGCCGGGACTGGTTATCTTCCATCTCGATGGGTACCGCATTAGCGATCCGAGGGAATGGGATGTGTTGGACCTACCGCCGCCGGGCGACCCCGGTGCGCTGATTTTGGCTGAGTGGGGCGATGATTTGCGCGTACAGTATCCCGAGCGAGTGGAGATATCCCTAGAGATGGTCGTGTCTCGGCCGGAGGCGCGCCGTCTCGTGATGACTGGGCTGGGACAGGTCTTTGCTCCCCGACTGGAAGCATGGCAGAAGGAGGGTGCGGAACATGGGATTTAAGGTCATGGGTTGGGATGCCTCAGGGCCGGTTCTGACTGTCGGATATATTGATGATGGGCGAATGATGGCTTCTCATTCGATGCGGCAACCGCGACTGGCGGGATCTCATCTGGTGGCCTGGATTGAAGAAGCGGTAGAGATCCTGGGCAGACCGGACGCCATCGCCGTGGGTGTGGGCCCTGGTTCATTCACCGGCGTCCGCATTGCGGTCACTGCGGCCAAAGCATTGGCCTACAGTTGGAAGGTGCCGGTCAAAGGGGTCTCGTCCTTGGCGGCTTGGGCCCGCGCTGTGACGCCGGGCCATCGCGTAGTGGTCAGCAGCGAGCGGCGCGGCCCCGCCTATTATCTCGGTTATTACTATGTCGGGGCATCCGGAGCCGAGGCGTTGATGCCGGACACCGCCGTTTCGGGGCATTTGCCTCCGCGGTTCCCCGTGTCGGAAGAGGTTTTGGTGGTAGGGCCCTTGGCTCGGGATCCCGAGGCCCTGCGACTGATAGGCCCCAAAGCTCGCCCGGTGCATGTTGACATGTCTGGGGTAGAGGTAGCCCTGGAGGGCTGGTCCGCGTTACAATGGGGAAAAACGGATCAACCGGTCGCGCTGGCTCCTGCCTACTTGAGGCCTCCTCGGGTCAGTGTGTCCAACGAGGTGACACATGGCGGTTCCTAACCAACCAGACGAGTCTGAGGTACTCGTTCGGGACATGTATCTTTCGGATTTGGACGCGGTCATGCGGATTGAGGCGTCCTCTTTCTCAACACCGTGGTCGCGCAATCAATTTCAAAGCGAGTTGATGGAAAACAACTTCGCAGCCTATTTGGTCCTCGACTTCCATGGGCGTGTCGTCTCCTATGGCGGCATGTGGATCATTCTTGATGAGGCCCATGTGACCAACGTGGCGGTCCATCCAGATTTTCGCGGCTACCACCTAGGCGAGCGCATGATGGCGGGGCTTATGGAGCGAGCTAAAGCGCTAGGATGCCGCCGCATGACACTGGAGGTGCGCCGCAGCAATCTGGTCGCTCAAAATCTGTATCAAAAGCTGGGCTTCATCCAGTTGGGCGTCCGGCGCGGGTACTACAGCGAGCCGCACGAGGATGCCTTCATCATGTGGAAGGATCCGCTTTAGCCGGTCTCCGGGGTTGGATCCTGCGGTGTCAAGGGGCGCCTCCGATCCCGCCCTCCCCACCAGGTGGCGACGGCCCCCAACAATCCGAACAACACTGCAAAGATGATGCCCGACAAGACCGCATTGGCGGTTGCATGCAGATGCAGCATGGTCAGCGCGGCCTGGCGCGGGACCCTGGGCACCTGCGCCAAAAAGGCCTTCTCGGCCATGGGGGTGCGGCGGATGACTTGGCCAATGGCCGTGCCTGCCAGAGCCACGATGGCGCCAATCATGAGTCCGTTGGAAAACCGGGGCCGATGGCGCTTTTTAAGACTCTTTCCCATAATTACAAACAATATGACGCTGACTAAAAAAGTGACAAAGTGGGCCAGAGTCATGATAGGGTAGGTGTAGCTGGAAAGGGTTAACAGACTCGGGGCCGAGTAAGCAATCAAGAGCAGCATACCATAGAGCCAAGTCATGGCTACATCACGCCCTCCGTGTGCGAATACTGGTACTGTGGGCAACACCGAGGTGAGTTATGCGTATTTTGGGAATCGAATCTTCGTGCGACGACACGGCAGCCGCCGTGGTGGAAGACGGACGGCGCCTCGTCGCGTCAGAGCGCCTGTCGTCGGCGCTGCTGCAGCGGCGGTTTGGCGGGGTGGTGCCCGAGGTGGCTGCGCGTGAGCATACGATGGCCATCCTGCCCGTAGTGGAGGCGGCGCTGGAATCCGCCGGCATGGATCTCCAGGAATTGGATGCCATCGCCGTGACACGGGGGCCGGGCCTTTTGGGGGCGCTCTTGGTTGGGGTGACCTTTGCGAAAGCGCTGGGAAGCTCGTTGGGCATTCCGGTGGTTGGCGTGCACCACTTGGAAGCACATCTTTATGCGAATGCGCTGGAGGGACCGGTGCAATTTCCTGCTCTGGCCCTCATTGTTTCGGGCGGTCATACCAGCCTTCTCTATTGGAGAGCTCATGGCGAATTGGAGGTTATTGGCTCCACCCGCGATGATGCCGCCGGGGAAGCGTTGGACAAGGGAGCACGCCTGCTGGGACTTCCCTATCCCGGGGGACCGGAAGTCGAGCGTTTGGCGGCCGAGGCGCCCGATGCGCCGATATTTCGGTTGCCCGTTGCGCGGGTCGCCGGCTCAGAGCTTGATTTCAGCTTTAGTGGACTGAAAACGGCTACCGAAGAGTTGGCGCGCCGACATCCCGGTGAGCGCGCCGCCATCGCCAAAGCTCTCCAGACAGCGGTGGTTGAGGCGCTGGTGCAAAATTTGGCGCGAGCCTATGCACGGTACCCAGTGAAGCATATCTATTGTGCCGGTGGAGTGACTGCGAATCGCGTGCTGGCGCATGCGGTTCAAGCGTTCGCTGCTTCTGTGGGGGCTGAAGCGCATATTCCGCAACCGAGCCTGTGCACAGATAATGCAGCCATGGTGGCGGCCGCGGGGTACTTTCGGCATCTGTCGGGCAGTCGTCTTCAATCCACGGCGGGTCCGATGACGCCGTGGTCACTCACCGACTTAGGGACCTTTGCTGGGGTCATACAGGAAAACGGAGGGGACAACCGATGTTGATGGATTTTGGCGACTGGTCGCCCGAGGTGGAGTCGCCCGTATTTTTGGCGCCGGGATCGTATGTGATTGGGAGGGCCACATTGAAGTCCCATGCGTCCATTTGGTTCAATTCCGTCATTCGGGCGGACAGCGAAGAGATTCGTCTGGGTGCGCGGAGCAATCTGCAGGATCAAAGCGTGTTGCACGCGGATTTGGGGAAGCCCTGCCTGATTGGGGATGAGGTGACCATTGGACACGGAAGCATCATTCATGGGGCGCTGGTGGATAATCGAGTGTTGATTGGGATGGGAAGCATCATCATGAATGGCGCCCATATTCATTCTGACGTCATTGTGGCTGCTGGGACATTGATTACCGAGGGGACGGACATCCCGTCGGGCTCGCTGGTGCTGGGACGCCCTGGAAAAGTGGTGCGCACGCTGACCGCAGCGGAAGTGGAAC
>JAKAAL010000525.1 GCA_021802375.1 Bacillota bacterium
CCGTTTATAGATTCCCATCAAAAAAATTACAATGTCCGTGATGGCAGCGATTGGGAAAAGACGTTAAAACCACGTTTGCACGATCGGCTGAATAACTCGAAGAACCTCATCTTATTCTTAAGTTCTAGCACTAAGAACAGTCGAGCCCTTCGAGAAGAGATAAAATTTGGTGTTGGAGAATTAGGCTTACCAGTGATCGTGATTTATCCGGAGTATCGTGACAAAAGCGACATCGTAAACTGTAAGTCAGAAACGATCACCCAGCAGATACAAACCTTGTGGGATAGACTACCTGCTTTTCGCGATGCCATGAAGGAGGTTCCCACATTGCACGTTCCCCTTAAACAGGAATTGATAAAAAAAGCTCTGAACGATAAAGACCTCATGATTGGTTCCAAATGTGATGCAGGAATATATTTCTACCTATGTTGAGAGGCTCAATTTCCAAAGTGCCATAGCGATGGCCCAGCAAAAATGGATGCTAAGGTCCTCAAGTCCATGACATAATCGTGGGACAGGAGTATCCTTGGAAAGCGTCGATGCCTCCCACATTTATGCAATATGTGGTTGAATTTAGCTTCGAACCCGATATGCTGTTGGTATGCTGTATTAGGCAAAAACATGCTTGGAGGTTCCAATGGCCACGACGAATGATTCTTTTTCGAATGGATCTTTGGTGGAGTTCATCTGGAAAAATGCCGAGGACTTGTGGGGAGATTTTAAGCACACCGACTTTGGCAAAGTCATCCTTCCCTTCACCTTGCTTCGGCGATTAGAATGCGTCTTGGAGCCGACCCGCGAAGCGGTGCGCGAGGCGTATGCGATGCATCGGCATGACGATCTGGATCTTGATCTTATTCTGCGCCAGATTACCCGTTTCCCGTTCTACAACACGTCCGCGTATACGTTGAGCTCTCTGGGCGGCACGAAGACCCGTCAAAACCTGCAAGACTACGTGGCCCACTTTTCGGACAATGCTCGGATTATTTTTGAACAGTTTGACTTCACGAATACCATCATCCGGCTGGACAAGGCCGGCCTGTTGTTCAAGATTTGCTCGAACTTTGCGGCCGTTGATCTACACCCCGCCGTGGTGCCCGATCGGGCGATGAGCAATCTGTACGAACATCTAATCCGTCGCTTTGGTGCCGAGGTCAATGAGAGTGCCGAAGACTTCATGACACCGCGTGACGTGGTGCATCTGGCCACCGCGCTCTTGCTTGACCCGGATGACGCCCTGTTCGAATCGAATCCAGGCCTGATTCGCACGTTATACGATCCGGCTTGCGGTACCGGGGGTTTTTTGACCGACGCGATGGATCATGTGGCCGATTACGGCCATCGTCTTCAGGTGCCGCCTGTGTTGGTGCCATACGGACAAGAACTAGAGCCCGAAACCCATGCGGTTTGTGTGGCCGGCATGTTGTTGCGCACCCTCGAATCCGATCCCGGCCGCGACCTCTCTCAGAATATCAAACTGGGGAGCACGCTCTCCAATGACCAATTTCCCGGTGAACGATTCCACTACGGCCTGTCCAATCCTCCGTTTGGGAAGAAATGGGAGAAGGATCAGGAGGCGGTCACCGCCGAACATCGGGACAAGAAATTTGCCGGACGGTTCGGCCCGGGACTTCCGCGCATTAATGATGGCTCCATGCTGTTCCTGTTGCATCTCGTGAGCAAACTGGAGTTACCCGAAAACGGGGGCGGCCGGGCGGCGATCGTGTTGTCGGGCTCTCCGTTGTTTAATGGGGGCGCCGGTTCCGGGGAATCCGAGATTCGGCGCTGGCTTCTGGAAAACGATTTCGTTGAAGCCATCGTGGCGCTCCCCACGGAAATTTTCTTCCGGACGGGGATTGGCACGTATCTATGGATTCTCTCGAATAACAAGCCGGCCCATCGGCGGGCAAAGGTTCAGCTTATCAACGCCACAGATTTGTGGACGCCCATGAAAAACGAAGGGAATAAGCGGCGGATGATCAACGACGAACAACGTCACCAGATCGTCGCGGTTTATTCCGCCGCAGAGAACAATGAGCGGAGCCGGATGCTCGATTACCGGACATTCGGCTACCGCCGCATCAAGGTGCTGAGACCCCTGCGTATGGCATTGCACATCACTATCAAAGGGTTAACAAATCTCAAGCAAGAAAACGCATGGGCTAAGCTCACGGCTGAGCAGCAAGCGTCATGGGAAGCCGCTTTAATACCGTATCTGGACACGAAGCAGCCGTTGTCTTGGGCGGAGACTTTTGTCGCCGAAACCGTAAAAGGGATTCCGGCATTGCGAAAGAACCACAAGTCGTTCATCAAAGCTCTCATGAATGCCTTTGGGGAGCGGGATCCGGAAATGGATCCCGTGGTGGACGCTGAGGGGCAGATAGTCCCCGATCCGGATTTGACCGATTACGAAAACGTGCCGCTGACCGAGGATATTCGGGATTATTTTGCGCGAGAAGTCCTGCCTTACGTGCCGGACGCCTATATCGATGAAACCTTTCGCGATGATAAGGATCACAAGGTTGGCCGCGTAGGGTACGAAATCAACTTCAACCGCTATTTTTACCAATATACGCCGCCCCGCCCGTTGGAGGCCATCGATGCGGACTTGCAACAGATTGAGGCCGAGATCGCGGCGTTACTCGGGGAGGTTACCGAATGAGGCCCCTGACCATTCAGATCTATTTGCCGTTTGGCGATCCCCAGGGGATTCGGGTGGCCGAGATTACGACCCGGACCGTCCAGGTCTTTGACGTGCCGCGCAACGAAATCGCCGCGTTTTTCGCCATGCCAGAAGCGAACCAGGTGGCGGTCTACTACCTGTTCGGCGACGAAGCCGAAGATCGGCGCACCCAATGCTACATTGGGCAGACGAATGCGGTGCGACAACGCTTCAAGGATCATCTGGCCCAAAAAGCGTTCTGGTCGCGCGCGCTGATCGCCGTTTCCCGCACCAACACGCAAACCGACACGCATGCGCGATACCTCGAATGGAGGTCCATTCAACGGGGCTACGAGGCCAGTCGATATGCGTTAGAGAATGGCAATGCGGGATCGCGTCCGCATACCCCGGCTCCGCTCCAGGCGGAATGCGAGGAGATCTTCGAGACCATCGGCACCTTGCTGGCGACCTTGGGATTTCCGCTTTTTCAACCTTTGGCGACGGCGGCCCCGAAGTCTACTGACTTGACGGTGTATTGTCAGAGGCGAGGTGCCGATGCCAAAGGCATCTACAGCTCGGATGGATTAACAGTTTTCAAAGGGTCAACGTGCGCATCAGATCCTACTCCGAAAGCCACAGACAAAAATTTGCGAGATCGGCGCACTCGACTGCTTAAGGAGGGTACCTTGGCCATTGAAGACCACGCAATCGTTTTTACCAGAGACACCCACTTCAAAACGCCCAGCGGTGCTGCAGACGTTGTCTTATTCACGAGTACAAACGGTTGGACGGAGTGGAAAACCGAAACCGGCATGACCCTGGGTGAGGCTACAGGACGAGGCGTAAACACGGGGGAGGGCGGCCAATGAATCGCTATCCGCGTTATCCGCAGTACAAGGACTCGGGCGTGGAGTGGATCGGCGAGGTGCCGGCACATTGGGATGTTATTGCTCTAAAGCGATTAGGTACACTTAAAGGAGGAACCGGGTTTCCTCCTGATATGCAAGGAAGGAGTGGCAATGAGCTTCCTTTCTACAAGGTTGGTGATTTGAGTAGATCTCCCAACGGGATAACCCTTGGCGAAACTGAGCACTCGATTAGTAGGAAGGAAGCTTCAATTCTTGGAGCTACAATCTTCCCAGCTAACGTGTTGGTTTGGGCAAAAATTGGGGCGGCCTTGTTGTTGAACAGAAGACGCATTGTCCCAACGGCCAGTTGCCTTGATAACAACATGACGGGATTTATACCTAACCCGTCGAAGGCATCGACAAAATTTTGCTTTTATTTGCTTAGCTCTATAGATTTCTCGATTCATGCAAAACCAGGTGCAGTTCCCTCATTCTCTGAGGGCGACCAAGGTGAACTCCACGTTACATGTCCATCGATTGCCGAACAATCGATCATTGCCGATTTTCTTGACCGCGAAACCGCCCGTATCGACGCGCTCATCGCCAAGAAAACCCGCTTCATCGAACTCCTGAAGGAAAAGCGCGCGGCCCTCATCACCCATGCTGTCACGAAGGGGCTGGACCCCGAAGTGAAAATGAAGGATTCCGGCGTGAAGTGGATCGGGGAGGTGCCGGCACATTGGTCTGTCGTGCCTATCAAGTATGTCGCAACTGTTGGGAATGGTTCAACGCCGAATAAAGATAAGGATAGGTATTGGGAAAATGGGACCTTTCCTTGGCTAACAAGTGGGTGCGTTAATCACGATGAAGTCTGGCATGCAGAACAGTATGTAACCGAAGCTGCACTACGAGAATGTCATTT
>JAKAAL010000006.1 GCA_021802375.1 Bacillota bacterium
TTTCTGCCACCACACACGACACTCCGGCGCCTTTCAAGGCCAAGGGTGCGTGTTCCCGCGAAGATCCGCATCCAAAATTTCGGCCCGCCACCACAATGTCTCCAGGCTGTATCTGCCGAGCCCATTTTGGGCCGAGCCCTTCGAATACATGCTCTGCCAATTGCCGGGGATCGGTAATCGCTAAATACCGGCCTGGTATAATGACGTCAGTATCAATGTCGTCCCCGACTCGGCACACGCTTCCCTGGAAGATCATTGAGGGCTCCCTCCTTTGGACGCCGAGGTGACCAATGCCGGATCGATAAGATCGCCCGCTACGGCAGCGGCGGCCGCAACATACGCGTTGCCCAGATATACTTCCGCTTCGGCGTGCCCCATGCGTCCACGGAAATTCCGATTAGTTGTCGCCACCGCTACTTCTCCCGCGTCAAGAAGCCCCATGTGCCCCCCAAAACAAGCCCCGCAGGTGGGCGTTGAAACGGCTGCACCAGCATCAATGAGCAGGTCTATTATCCCCTCTTCCATGGCCTTGCGATAGATTTGCTGGGTAGCTGGTACCACAATCAGGCGAGTTCCGCGGGCGACCTTTTTGCCCTGCAAGATGGCGGCAGCCTGTCGCAAGTCTGTCAGAGTCCCATTGGCGCAATTGCCGATATACACTTGGTGAACACGCCGTCTGGCCACCTCCCCGACCGACTTCACATTGCCGGGGGAATGTGGGGCTGCCACTAAGGGTTGAGATCCCATCTCGACCTGATACGTCGCTCGATAACGGGCAGTGGAATCGGGGGCCACGGCCAAGTTTCCCGGAATGCCGTGTTCGGTCGTCCACTGAGATAAAACCTTGTCCGGAAGCACGATGCCGGCTTTGGCGCCCGCTTCCACCGCCATATTGCAAACCGCCATCCTTTCATCCATATTCAGGCCGTAAATGCCTTCGCCCCCAAATTCCATGGCCATATACGTCGCACCGTCTACCCCAATTTCCTCTATGACCCGCAAGATAAAATCCTTGCCGGTCACATACGGACCCCCGCCGCCGGTAAATTCAAAGTATAGGGACTCCGGCACTCGAAACCAAAGCTCGCCCAACGCCATCGCCGCCGCGATGTCCGTTGAGCCCAAGCCCGTGCCGAAGGCGTTAAAGGCTCCGTAGGTGCAGGTGTGGGAGTCGCCGCCGATGATCAGATCCCCGGGGGCCACCAAGTTCTTTTCGGGTAGGAGCGAATGTTCAATGCCACCTTGTCCGATGTCGTAAAAATGGTCGACCTCAAAGCGTTCGGAGAACACCCGCATCTCGTATAACCCATGCGCTGCGGCGATACTGGGCGGTGGTGCAAAGTGGTCGGCCACCAGCACCACGCGTTCCGGGTCAGGGAGCCTGGATGCCCCCATTTTCTCAAACTGCTGAAAAGCTAGCGGCCCGCTGACGTCGTTAAGCAGCACCCGGTCGACCTGAGCCCGAACAATTTGACCGGGTTGAACCGGTCCGTCGCCGTCGACACGGGTTCATCAAAATCTTTTCGGAAATGGTGTATCCGGCCATAATCAGGATCCTTGCCCACCCGCCGACAATCCCGCTTGTGCGCAGACCATATCCTGGTTGTAATGCCCCCCCGAGCATCCGATGCCTCCAACCACCCGGTCATTCACCAGAATCGGGTAACCTCCGCCGAACACCACCAATCGCGGCGTGTGCGGAATGCCAGCCCGGAGCGGCGCGTCATCTTTAATAAATTCATGCCACTGATCGGTGGGAATCCCAAAACTCGCAGCGGTCCAAGCCTTGTTTTGGGCAATGTCGACACTTAAAAGTTTAGCGCCGTCCATCCTTAAAAACGCTTTCAAAATTCCCGAATCGTCGACCACCGCAATGACCATAGGAACACCAATTTCCTCCGCTTTGGCCGCCGCCGCATTCACCATGGTCTGGGCAAGTTCGGCCGTAATACTGAACTTTTCGAATGTTTCACGCATCGATTCTCCTCCTCTTGTATAGTTCTTCTGGTAATACTCCTCGGTCCTGCTTTTTATGCAGGGTGCGTCTCGCCACCAAATTCTCCAATCACGGAGTCGACCGGCATGACGTCACCGTGCTTTAAGGCAATGTCTTTGAGCCCAAGGCAGATGAGTCGGACCAAACCGGGTCTAGGGGACCCCCCGGTGACCGGTCAACGTCGACCGTTCAATAGTTCGTAGGCTTCCGTCTCCACGTTCCTAGACCCACTGTGACCCTTTCGAGGTAACGACATGTGCCATGCGTATAGAGGAAAGCCCACTGACTTACGCGGAGTGATGTTCGGATAAAATTTGAATTTTATGTCGCTCTAAAGCGTGCCGCGCCACACTCGCGTCCTTGCGATCCACCCGCAACACCAAGTGCACCCATTTTAGCGTCTTCGGGTCCGACAAGGTAATGGCCGTAATATTAACCCCAGCTCGACCAACTACATCGGCAACATGGGCCAACTGGCCCGGTTCATCCGTTAGGGCCAAGGAAAACCGCACCGATTCGGTGTCATTGAAACCTGTAATTTCTCTGAGGTAGTTGTTGACTTCCTGCCATGAAATCAATCCCGCCGGATTCCCATGACGATCAAGGACTACCACGGCCTTTTCTCCGCGGTAAAGCCAATTGACCGCTTCTTCCACTGGCGTACCCGCTGCCAAACACTTAGCGACATGAACATAGTCCTTAATCGGGTTTTTAAGAATGTCTTCAGAATCGGCTCCGTGTGACAGCCAGTACTCAGCAAAGGCCTCGAGCAAGTTCACCCGGGCCACCACACCGACTAACTTGCGGTCGCGGGTTGTCACCATCAAAGCCGGTCGCTCCTTAAATCGTTCGAGTGCTTCCGATACCGGGCCATCTTGGTCTATCGCCGAAAACGGATTCATAATGGCTTCGACAAACATTTTACCGCCTCCTATTTAGTCTACGAAAAAGATTTCGCCTAAATTGAACAAATTCCTGCTATGTTTCGAATTCAATTGAACCATCACGATAAAAATGACTCTATAAAAGAAAGGCCTCAGAAACCACCAAGTTGCCGGCTCGGGTCAGGGGAGCATCATTAATGCCCCCTAGATTTACCGGCGGGCACAAATCACCGATGGGGTCAGCACGCGGGCCGACTCGTCGACATTGCGGACTATGCCGCAAGCTCAGTACTGCCGTCCGGCATGCCCTTCATCAAGCCGCTTGAACAGCCCGTGACCGCGCTATCAACACCACGTAGCCCGCTCCCGCTAAAAAAGGCCACAGAAATCTGGTGGCCTGGTAAAATATATAAAATTTCTATAAATCATCATAGAATGGCCTCTGTTGTTCGTTCAGCCCTCGGGTCCTAGACTAAGACCAGAGATACGAACTGATTGAAGGAGGCGTTAACCATGATTTCACCATTCACTTCACTACAGACCCCGCAACTGCTTCACGCTCTGACCACGAACAACCCCGTGTCGATGGTATTGCTCGGATTGTCGCTCGCAGTATTCTTTGTCATGCTTGGGGTAGCCATCACGACCTCGCGCTTTACCCAAAAGCTCGGTGGTTCTACAAAACTCGTACACCAAGATGCCGTTGTCCGGTTCCCCACTAATAGCTCCGACATCGTCAAGGAAGCCCGTCGCGGCTAATCTAATCCACTGCAGGTTTGAGTCAGTCTTTCTTGCGGCGCCACATCATCCAAAAGAAGACTGCAGTGCGTGAGACGATAGCACCGGCCAATACCAATCCGATGAGCCACCAAGGAGTTTTTTGAATGCCGAGCAGGTGAAATGGCGTGGTAGCAGCAAGGTTAAAGTACTCGCGCATTATCGTGACCTCCCGTTTTCCAAGATAGTAATCGGGATCTCATGCATCACCATGAGATCCCGACCCGAAACTAGTCAGACCTTTAGGCAGGGGGACTCATGTCGCGCACTGGTGAGCGGTCGAAATCGGCTCCCATCGCGCGACGGACTTCCTCTTCTGTAGGTGGTGCAAAGAATATTGCGGCGATGGCAGCGGCGCCCAAAGCCATCAGACCTCCGACAACAAAGGCCCAAGTGTAGCTTCCGGTCCCGGTAATGAGGTAAGCTGCAACCACACCACCGTAAACACCACCGACAATTTTCGCCGCGTAGATGGTCCCGTAGTTCTCCGTCTGGTGGTCCGTGCCGAAATAGTCACTGACCATCAACGGGTTCAACACAAACAACGAGCCGGAGGTTCCGCCTGAGAGTAGGGCAAAGATGACGAAGGGAATCGCCAGATGAAGGCGCCCTGTGACAAGGGACCCGATCGTTGTCACACCCAAGAGGCTATACACGACTACTTCTGCCCATCGACGGCTAATCCGGTCCGATAAGAGACCGACGAGCGGTCGCCCAATCCCGTCGGTGAACGCGAAACCAGTCGCCCCAGCAATAATTGCGACCGATCCAAGATGGACAGCCACAGCAAAGGGATAGTAGAATCCGACACCAAACAGTGAGGTTCCCGCAATCAGCAAGAATTCTAGGACCATCCAGGGCGGTTTAGAAGTCCGCCACATTTGCCGGGTGGTCATTTGGCGAATAGCTGGGGGATTGTACTTCAATGCCCATGCAGCTTTGGTCTTAGAAAACTCAATGGGGTCGACTTCTGCTGGCCACCAGCTTTTCGGCGGATCTTTGAACCAGAAGCTAATGATGATCAAACCGCCGCCCAAAATGGCACCGGTCAGGTACAAGATGGTAAGAAAGTCATGGGTATTAAACGACGTGGCGTAGAGAATAATGAACGGGACGGCACCATAAGCCCAACCGCCATCCACAAATCCAGTCCGCCAGCCTTTCTTTTCAGGATACCACTTCCCTACGGTGTTCACACAGGTGGAGTAGACCAATCCTGATCCAATACCTCCCAGCGCGGCATAACCGGCATAGGCAATCCATGGCGCGACCGAGTGCGCCAAGAAAAAGTATGCCAGTGCAACCAAAATACCACCGACCAACATCGCGGTCTTTGGTTTCCACCAGGTGGCTCGCTCGCGAAACCGCCCGTTGAAGTACGAAACGCCGGCCTCAAAGGCCACATACACGGAGTAGTTCCAAAATGCTGTCGTTAGGCTCCAGTGATACTGATGAGCCACGGTCGCTGATGCCGCTCCCCAACCATATTCCAAGGTAGAGGCCAGCATCATGCCGATCCACGGTAAGAGAATCATCACAATTCGGCCATAGCCCATGATGTCCTTGGGAGACTCTCCTACACGATAGACGCGGCCTTTAGCATCCCGCACTTCTCGGTACGGGACATTACTTGACGCGACTGCCAATCTACACACTCCCTTTCTCGCTATACGTTCCCAACATCCCCTCATGAGCGTCCAAGGGAGGTTTGGCTCCGAGATTACTGTTCCGGCGTCGGAATTTATCAACCATTCGGAATTCTCTAGGGAAAATAGCTCCTAAACGGTTTCCGGGTAAACCTTGGACGAACACACCCCGTGTCCAACCCAATTTTTGGTACAAAACCATAGATAATTGCACAGTACCGATAGTTATTCAGCACTAGTGCGTTTGAATCAACATCATCCTATTAAGTCCCCACAACAATTACAATAATTTATCATTATCGATTCGCATAATTCTTCATTATATGTCGGTAAATTGGGATACCGTGGTAATTGCTCAACAGTTTAAACAGGAACCACCTGGACAGGGATGTAGAGAACTCTTATGATTAAGGTCATGGATATTAAACCGACTGGCTTTTCAGATCTGTCACAAATTACCGAAGCTGTCGTGTCATGCACTATGTGCGAACGATTGGTGAACTGGCGGACCGAAGTATCCCAACAAAAGGTTAAACGGTATCGGCACCAAGAATATTGGGGTCGACCGCTACCTGGATTTGGCGACCCCAAGGCCGCGCTCATGGTGGTAGGCTTGGCGCCGGCGGCGCATGGAGGCAATCGCACTGGAAGAATGTTTACCGGCGACGATTCTGGCACCTGGCTGATACGGGCCATGCACGCCACCGGTTTTGCCAACCAAATGACCAGTGCGTACCGCGAGGACGGCCTCCAATTAGTCAGGGCCTATATCACCGCCGCCGTACGCTGTGCCCCACCCGATAACCGCCCCACGGTCGATGAATTTCGTAACTGCCGGCCGTATCTCATTGCTGAACTTGACGTGATTCAACCTTGTGTAATCCTGGTACTAGGGCGAATGGCGTACGAAGCAGTAAGAACCCATTATCGGGACCGAGGCCTCGACGTGCGGCATTGGAAATTTTCTCATGGCACTCAAATCGAGATACCAGGGGTGCGCCCTACCGTCCTAATCATTTCATACCATCCTAGTCGCCAAAATACCCAAACTGGTCGATTGACCCGTGAAATGCTGCACTCTGTTTTTGAGACCGCACGGTGTCTGATTGCGGAACGGGAACCGCGTTAGGGTCCACCGCGAATATACAAAACCTGCCCGCTGACATAGGACGACTCGGGATCACAAAAGAATCCGACGGCGTGTGCCACGTCTTCCGGCACTCCGACCCGTCCTACTGGAACGGTGCTCGAAATGGCTTCCTTAAATTGTTCGGGGTCGAGATTAAGCCGTCGGGCTGTTCCCCGGGTCATGTCGGTGTCAATAAATCCGGGGGCTACCGCGTTGACCGTGATATTAAATGGCCCGAGCTCTATCGCTAGGGTCCTCGTTAGTCCCTGAAGACCAGCCTTAGCCGTCGCATAGTTAGACTGCCCGCGATTCCCCAACGCTGACGTAGACGATGTCAACACAATCCGTCCCCACCGATGCTTCACCATATCGGCCTGTGCGGCGCGGCTACACAAAAATGCCCCCTTGAGGTGAATGTTCATCACGGTATCCCAATCATCTTCGGACATCTTGTACAACAGATTATCCCTGGTGATACCGGCATTATTCACCAGAACACTCACCGGGCCCAGGTCACTGCGGACCTGTTCCATAGCAGACTCAACACGTAAGGAGTCGCCCACGTCGACCCGGTAGGCTTTAGCAACGCCCCCATGCGAAATGATGTGGGCTGCCGTCGCTTCAGCCAAGTCGAGATGCCAGTCCCAAATTGCTAAGCGCGCTCCACGCGCAGCGAGAACTTCGGCCTCTGCCCGCCCAATGCCCTGACCGGAACCGGTGACAATGGCCACTCTGCCTTCTAAGCCTCCCACAAATCGCCTCCTAGTCTTGATACCAACCGGCGCCGTAACGTTTTCGGACCACGGTCTTCTGAATTTTTCCAGTACCCGTCTTAGGTAGTTCCGCTGTAAAATCCAGCCCCTTCAGGGCCTTGAATGAAGCGACTCTTTGGTTCACAAACCCTAAAAGCTCTCCCGCATCCACACTCATCCCAGGCCTCAACACGACGACAGCCTTTGGCACTTCACCCCATTTGGGGTCTGGGATCCCAATAACGCAGCACTCGAACACCGCGGGATGCTGGAATAAGGCGTCTTCTAATTCAACGCTACTAATATTTTCTCCTCCAGATATGATGATGTCTTTTTTGCGGTCCACGATATGGATGTAGCCTTCTGGATCAATGACTGCCATGTCGCCGGTATAAAACCAACCTCCACGAATCGCGAGCGCAGTATCTTCCGGTTTATTCCAATAACCCGCCATCACCATGTCGCCTCGTACCCTTAACTCCCCCACCGATTCCCCATCCCATGCTAAATCGTAGTCGTCATCATCGACGATGCTCACATCAACCCCCACCGCCGGCAGCCCCGCTGTACCGCGGTAGCGGTTCAGCGCCAGTGGGTCATGGTCGGCTAATGTTGACTTGATCACAGCGAGAGACACAATCGGGCTGGTCTCCGAAAGGCCGTAACCACCTACATATTCACCACCAAGAGCATCCATGGTGTTTTGGACAAAACTGGAGGGACTGGGTGCCCCTCCAAAGACTGCATACCGAAGGCTTGAAAGGTCATACGGATGGCTTTGGGCCGCTTGGATCAGAAAATTAGCCATAGTGGGCACTAAGCTAGCATGGGTTACGCGATGTCTTTCAATTTGCCGCAACACAAGGTCGGGTATGAAACGCCGAAGCATGACATGCGTTCCACCTACCGCTGTAATGTAATGCGGTGTCCCCCATCCATTCACGTGAAAAAGCGGGATGGTATGCAATATAATGGCGTCGTCACCAATATTGGCCGAAATGAGAATCTGCATCGCATTCATGTAAAGGTTTCGATGTGTAAGTCCTACACCTTTGGGCATTCCTGTGGTGCCTGACGTATAAAAAATCTCTGCAACGGCATTCTCATCCGTCTCGGGATAGTCCGAAACCCCTAGTTCCGAGGGTGCGTTTGCCAAGAACGACTCGTAGTCCAAGTAGTCCGGGTGACTGCCCTCAATCTGGATCTCGACCATCTTTAGATCCGGAACAACGGCCGCCAAGCGCCGGGCAGTTTCCTCAAAATCAGAGTCAAAGACAAGCAGTGCTGGTGTACAGTCACTAAAAATATAAACGAGATCGTCGGGGCTTAAGCGGATGTTTAAGGGGACTAAAATTGCACCAAACTGTACCACACCGAAATAAGCTTCGAGGAGCGGGTGGTTGTTATAGCTGAGCCATGCCACCCGGTCCCCCGGTTTTATCCCTTGTCCCTTTAAGGCTCGGGTAAGGCGGTCTACCCGAAAGGACATTTCCTGGTACGTATAGGACATATCCTGATCGATCACCGCCACTTTAGTTGCATAGAGTTTGGCGGTCCGTTTCAGGAAACGATTGACGTTCATCGGCACCATCATTGGATTCTCCCACCTTTTTGGTATTTCCATAATATGAGTGAATATTCTACATTACGAGGAGCTTCTCCTGCCTATGCCTGTTCCTTCGGTGCGAGGGGTACCAAAAAATCTATTTGCTTCATGCCAAGTTGCGTGGAAAATTGCGCGAGCGAATCGGTAAAACGCTCAATAAGAGTCGGGGTGACCCGAGCTTCCGGTTCCCACCAAACTCCCATCACTTGAAGTCGCTGCTCTTCTCGCAGACAGCGGGCATTGACGCGGCCAATCAGCCTACTGCCGGCGAGGATGGGCATGACGTACGCCCCATATTGTCGTTTCGACTCAGGAATATATATTTCCCACCGATAGCTGAAGTCAAAAATATCCTCCAGCCGTTCACGGCGCCATAACAAATTGTCAAGCGGCGGTAAGAATCGGATTGAGGCCTCTTCAATGGGGACTTCAGAAACGTCACGATAGTGCTCCAGACGCTCCAACAAGTCGGTGGCGACATAATAAGGCCGCGGTAGCGATTCAATCGCCAACGGGGTGAGCCACTTGAGCTGTACGCATTGTTCAACCAGCCGTGTTCTTTCGACAATGGGATGATGCCGCCAGCCAAACCGTGGGTCGCTGGGATCCATAATCCCATAAGCGCGAATATATTTATTGAGGAGACCACGATCCGCGTCTTCAATCGAGATTTGTCGCCACCGATCCAGCAAAGACGCCTCAATTCCCCGTTCCATCAAATCGAACAAGCGATGCCCTTTGTCGCGGGCCACCACCCGGATCATGCCAACGTCCCGGAGGACATTTAATGCGTGCGACGTAGCCTTGGTGGCAGCGACTGCCGAATCCCAATACCCAGCGACACGCTCTTGGCTCACAAATTCGCGAGCCGGTAGGGGGCCCTCGCGGGCCAGTCGATCCAGTACGTGTTTCACCACGGGGCCAAGACTGTCCAGTTGGGGTTGGAGGGCCCGCTGCCTGCGAACCTGGATGCCCTTTAACCACACCATATCTTCGATAGGCATGATGCAGGCCGCATTGGCTTCATATTCGATCAGATTGCCTTGGCTTAGCAGTCCATCCAAAATGCCACCCGGCGGTTGTTGTAGTCGAGCTCCCAGCACCAAGTCCTGATTGCGGCCGATCAGCGCCACGGGATCTAGTTGGAGGCACTCAAGCCTCCGAACCACGTGGAGCGAGTCACGTGGCGCGGGATCCATGAGCAACTGTTGCTCCACCAGAAGTTGACGGACTTGGGACTTGCTTGTCGGTATCACCTCAAGCCCCCCACTTTTTAATCCAGGTTGTAGACCATGGTACCAGATTGGGACCCGAACCATCGAGTCGTCATCACATTTTTATTGGATGTTCTGATCTTGCTAGGAGATTCGTGGTCAAACACCGGAGCGCCCAAAGTGAGCTTTCCACGACGGGCTGGGGGCTATCGGTCCCACCACAAACGTCCCTTATGCTGACTTGACCGCTCGGTCCACGTCTGGGGGTCGGCCATCGCGTCCCTGGCCACCGCTCCTCCCGTGGAGGGGGCGCAAACCGGCACCAGCGCATAGGGGTCTCTCGATATCCACGGTCCGTCAATCCACTGTAATACTTGCTGTTCCATGATCCGTCTTAATGGGTACGTTGCAACAAAGCCAGTTCAGGGTCCTGTTGAACTAATTCCGTAAGCGCTTCGCGCATCGTGTCAAGGGCCTCGGTAATGTGGCTTTTGGTGACGGTCAACGCCGGCGCAATACGGACGATATTACCCCGAAGACCACCCCTCCCCAACAAGAGACCTCGAACCTTAGTCCCCTCAAAAAACCGGAGTACGAGGTCGGGAGCGGGTTCTTTGTCGTCCCGCACAAATTCCAGTCCTTGCATGAGACCTTTGCCCCGGACATCACCGATGAAAGGAAACTCTTCTTGGAGTAGCTCAAGTCCGTCTCTTAGTCGTTCCCCCATCACCTGCGCGTTCAGCATTAAATTTTCCCGCTCAATTACCGTCAAGGTAGCTAGGGCAGCCCGCATACTGATGGGGTTCCCCCCAAAGGTACTGATGGTTGGCCCCTGATATTTAGAAGCGATGGTCTTGCTCGTGATGGTAGCCCCTATCGGCAGCCCATTGGCCAACCCCTTGGCAAATGTCATAATATCCGGTACTACCCCGGAGTGCTCGATTCCAAACATTTTCCCGGTTCGTCCGAAACCCGTCTGAACTTCGTCATCGATAAAGAGGGCACCGTGCCGTCTGACAATGTCGCTGGCTTCTTGAAAATAGGTATCGGGCGGCGTAATGAATCCTCCCACACCTTGAATCGGCTCGGCGATAAATGCTCCAATGTGACCACTGGTTTCGGTAGCAATTAATTCGTTCAGGTCCTGGGCGCACTCCAATCCACACGTTTCGGGTTTTTTCCCAAATGGGCACCGATAGCAGTACGCATTATGGGCATGGCGAATTCCGGGCAACCCGGATAGACCTAGTCGCCATGATGCCTGCCCAGTGAGATTCATGGCTAATGCGGAACGTCCCGAATAGCTGTGGCGCAAAGCGAGCACTTCGCTTGCACCAGTAGCCAGTTGCGCCATGGTTACCGCAGTCTCATTGGCCTCGGAACCACTGCTGGTAAAAAAAGATTGTTCGAGATCACCAGGAGTTAGGGCAGCCAAACGCTCTGCCAGGTCAACCATCGGTTTTGTCACATACAGGGTAGAGGTGTGGCTCAGTTGGTGCACCTGATCTTCTACGGCATGCACCACGTCCGGGTGAGCATGTCCAATCGAGACCGTGAGAATACCCCCGAAAAAATCTAAGTAACGGCGATTATCTCGGTCGTAAAGCTCGAGACCGCGACCGTGGGTAAGGTCCAACGGCTCTTGGTAGTAGGGCATAACCGCCGGTACTAGATAACGCTGTTGTCGAGCCCAAAGAGTTTGCTCATCAGGTATGATGTCCATGTCGTGCGCCTCCATTTTCAACATCCTAGTGCACCGGGAACTGATTATCCCCATCACCTTCGAGAATACCACCAGACGTGACGGGATGCAGGTGATAACGCGTCGATTGTCGTATGGCAATATCAGACAGGATGCCGAGCACATCGTGATCCTGCCCACTTCATACGTCCCGCGTTCCGCCACCACTCATTGGCAAGCAACTGATATCAAAGCGGTCGAACCATCATGGGTCCCGACCGCCAAATCGTACACCCCGATACGTGACGAAGTCAAAGTTTTCTAGCCGAAGCAGTCACCCCTCGCCGCGTTGCACCTTCGGCTCGGCGATTGCCCAACGGGGGACACAGAGTGATGCCAGGTACGCATGATGCACGCGATCTACACGAGGGTTGGACGCGGGCGTTTGCCCGGTCCCCGAGCCGATTCGGGAGTAGCGAGTCAAGGAAAGAGGGACGTGAATGTGATATTCAGGGAGCAGCAGTTGTGATGCGAAGGCGCACGGAAAGATTAGGTCTCGAGGTCGGGCATCTATTCGGATGCCACAGCCAGGAGCGGATCGCCATCGACAATCGCGAGCGATGTCACCACAAACAGCACTACTCCCGATTGGGGGGCAACAATTTCTTGTATGAGGTCACCATATTCGTTCTGGAGCCGGCCTGCTAGATCGCCATGATGGACCTCTTGCCCTACCTGAACAAGAGGGTAAAAGAGGCCTTGGGTTGAGGCATGCGTCCACACAAATTTACGGAAGATTGGTTTTGTTTCGACGCGGGGCAGCGGGTCGGATACAAGATCCAAAAGCCGCAGCACATTTTCCAGACCGTCCAGATGAATCTGGACGGCATCTTCCGACAGTTGCCCCACCCCTCCTGCTTCCGCTAAGATAGCGGGCACCCCAACCTGAGCGCTCGTGGCATAGGTGCTGCCCGCAATAGATGAGGATTCCAAAATATAGCGGATCCCATAAGCCTCCGCCATGGCTCGGGACCGCTCCACCACCAGCGGCCCCCCCTGATCGGAATAGATAAGGAACGGCGTCAGCGCCTCATGGATGTCTCCGCCGTGGAGGTCAACCCAATAGTCGGATTCCTTTGCCAACGACATCACGCTATGCGCTATCCGTTCGGATAAACTTCCGTCAACACGCCCAGGAAACACCCGATTAAGGTTTTTACCGTCTTCGGGCGTGAAGTATTGAGACTTGGCAAAGAAGGCAGGAGGATTGGTCATGTGGACGACATTTACCGTGCCGCGCAATCGCCCGGGATCTAATGCCTGCGCAAATCGAATAGCGGCTTCGATTCCAGGGTATTCGCCCCCATGTATGCCGGCTGTGACTAACAGTGTCGGACCCGGACGTCTCCCGTGGATTCGTGTATAAGGCAAGAATACGTTACTATCTGGCACCTGAAGGCGATCCCTAATTTTGGTTCCTGAGCCGTGATTTGGACCTTCGCTCATGTAGCATCCTCCATCCGGTACAGTGTTCATCACGTTGCGGTGCTGATCACGTTGGGATGGGTACCACCAGAGATATGCACCTACCCTGAAGAGAGTGCGGGTAAGGCCCAAATCCCATCAAGCAACCCACCGAACTGACCAAGAAGATGTCCAAATATTAGTTAGTATTTCCAATCCAGTCAATTGGCCGTACCCAGTGGGCCTACATTGAGGCACGGAAGAGTGCGGTATAATAAGAACCGAATTCGTCGGGACCCTTATCGGGAACGTTTCACGAAGATCTGAGGTGATCCATCAATGAACCAAGGGCTCATTCTGCCGTTTTTAAAAAAGCACAGTCCTGCCTACGGAATAGCCGTTATCAGTGTAGGAATGGCCAAAGCCATTCAAGTGCAGATTCCCAACATTATCGGAAACTTCATCAATACCTTTCGCACCGGGATCACGGTTCCCGAAATTGAAACGTACGCACTGGAACTTGCCGCCGTCTCGTTGGGATATGTTGTACTCTTTGGACTAGGACAATATACGGTAGGGAAGTATGCACGAATTTTTGAAGGCGATCTAAGACGCCGGCTTTTCTCCCATTGGGAAACACTGGAAACGCATTATTTTGAGCAACACACCGTCGGCGACCTCTTATCTCATGTCCTCAACGACGTGCCGGCGGTCCGGCAAGCCATGGCGGGTGGTGTCAGCCAAATCCTACAGGCAGTGTTCCTCTTGATAGCGACACTCTTTATGACCATTACCAAGGTCAACCTAGAACTTACTTTAATAAGTTTGGTCCCTCTCGTCTTGATCCCAATTGTGGTGGTGCGCCTGGGTCCGAAAATAAAGCAACAGTCCCGGCTGGTCCAGGAGTCCCTGTCCCAGATGTCTGACATGGCTGAAGAAAGTCTTCAGAGTATTCGCCTTATCAAAAGCACCGCTAATGAGGCCGTTGAAATGAATCGCTTTTCCGCGAAAACGGATCTAATTTATGAACGCTCGATGCGCCAAGTTCGCCTCAACACGATGTTTCAAGCCTTGATCCCGTTGCTCACCGGGATCAGTTTTGCGATCGCCCTAGTCTTCGGAGGATATCTCACCCTCCATCGGACGATCACTTTGGGAGCGTTTGTGGCCTTTACCGTGTATTTGAGTATGCTGGTTCGCCCTCTGATGCAATTTGGCAATGTGATAAACATTTTCCAAAATTCGTCAGCTTCTTTGGCCCGGATTCACACTCTTCTACAAGCCGCACCGAGCATCTCAGATCCCGAAGATCCCGCGCTGGTGCCGGAGCACGCGGCAATTCGAATCCGTAATCTATCGTTTACTTACCCCAGGGCTACGACCGCAGTACTCCACAATATTACCCTCACGATTGAACCCGGTACCACCTTAGGAGTGGTAGGACGCACCGGCTCCGGAAAATCTACTTTGTGTGGTATCTTGCTGAGGGAAATCGATCCCCCACCAGGCACCGTTTTTATTGGTGATACCGACATTCGAGATCTGCATCGTCAAGAATTACGGGAACATATTAGCTATGTCCCTCAAGATGGGTTCCTTTTTTCGACGACTATCGGCAACAACATTGCTTTCCCTCTCGACCCTGAACAAGCTGGTCTAGATACCATTACCAGCGCAGCATCGCAAGCCCAAATCTTAGGTGCTATCCGAACCATGCCGCAGGAGTTTTCCACCGTGGTCGGGGAACGAGGGATAAACCTTTCCGGCGGGCAACGGCAGCGGGTTGCCATCGCGCGCGCACTAATTAAAAGCCACGCCAACGTACTTATATTTGATGATAGTCTTAGTGCCGTAGACACCCTCACCGAAAATGCGATTCTCGAAACGCTGGGGGAGTTGCGCCGACAAGGTCGCACCATGATTCTCGTGAGTCACCGCCTGTCCTCGCTGCGACATGCCGATCGCATCGTCGTGCTCGACCAAGGACGTGTGGTGGAGTACGGAACCCCGTCTGAACTCCTTGGTAAACCCGGTCTTTACGCCAATTTATATGCCATTCAATCCGAAGGAGGACCTAGCATTGGCTAATCAGACAAATCGACCGGGACCGGATCAACGGAAAACCATGCGGGACTTATTCGTCTATGCGCGCCCCTATAAACGCCTCTTTGTTGGGATTATTGGACTAGTAATTATATATAATCTCACGCAGGTGAGTCAGCCCTACCTGGTAAAAGTCGCGATTGATCGTTATCTTTTGGTACATCATCCGGTGTTGCGGCCCCTAGTCGAAATCGGGGTTGCCTATCTAGGCATTACGCTCATTGGGTTAGGGGCAAATTTGGTACAAACCCGCCTCATTGCCTCAGCTGGCCAACAGATTGTACGTCAAATTCGTGTAGACCTTTTTAAACATATTGAGTCCTTATCAATGCAGTACTTTGAACGACACGATTCCGGTCGACTGCTCACCAATGTTTCCAGCGACACCACCCGAATTAGTCAATTCTTTACCCAATTTTTGTTGAGCGTCATCCGAGATGGGCTCACCATTGTCTTAGTGCTTGGTGCCATGTTGGCGTTGAATTGGAAGCTCGGGCTATTGTCGGCTTTGGTTATTCCACCCATCGTCCTGATATCGGTCGGGTTCCGTCCTCGGTTGCGTAAGAGTTACAACGCGACCCGATCACGACTGTCTCGAATGATCGGTTTCGTCGCCGAGAACCTGACCGGGATGCGAATAACTCAAGTGTTCCATCAAGAACAAAAGCAATTTGACGCCTTTTCCGAACTGAACCATGGCTATCAAAATGCTAGTGTGACTGAATACCGCTGGGATGTGCTGTTTAACCGGAGCTTTGATTTATTAGGTAACCTCGCCGTGGCCTTTGTGGCGTGGCTCGGGGGCTTGGCGGTACTACACCATGGCCTACAGATCGGAGTCCTCTATGCCTTTATTAGCTATATTCAACAGTTCTTCGCACCCATCAACTCCTTAACCCAAAACTGGAATACCCTCCAATCGTCGATGATCTCGGCCGAGCGGGTTAGTAATGTCTTAGGCACTAGACCATCGCTTGAGGACCCCGTAAACCCCGTGATCCCAGACCCTGGTGACCCCGGCGGAGTGGAGTTCGACCACGTGAGTTTCGCCTATGACCAAAACCCTGTTCTCCAAGACATTTCTCTTTCGATTCGGCCAGGCGAGTTCGTCGGCATTGTAGGCGAAACCGGGGCGGGCAAAAGTACGCTTATCAGTCTTTTGAGCCGTTTTTATGATGTTAGCCAGGGCTCCATTACAATTGATGGAATAGATATCCGCGAGCTACGTCAAGCAGATCTGCATCGTTTGGTGGCCGTGGTACAGCAAGAGGTCAACCTCTATTCGGGAACGGTAGCGGACAATATTCGACTATTTCGTTCGGAGGTTTCGATGGACCAAATTGTGACCGCAGCTCGAACCACTGGAGCAGATAGCTTTATCCAGCAATTGCCGCACGCATACAACACCTGGCTCACACCCCGAGGGTCCAATTTGTCAACGGGCCAACGCCAACTGTTAGCGTTCGCACGCACCGTGATTTTGGACCCCCGTGTGCTAGTCCTAGATGAAGCCACCGCCAATCTTGATGCCGTGAGTGAAATCGCGGTGCAAAAAGGTCTTATGGAGGTGGCCAAACATCGGACGACCATCGTAATCGCGCATCGGCTATCAACAATTCGAGCCGCCAACTGCATTTATGTGATGGACCAAGGCCGCATCGTGGAACAGGGTGACCATGCCACGCTGATGGCGCTTGGCGGCACCTATTTCAATCTAGTGAAAAAATCAGCGATCGATGTGGCGCAGCAACTAGCCTGAGCTGCATGGGCTCTATTCGGCGGCTTAAAAGCGTGCGGTTACAATGTGACGGAGTGCGCTATACAGGAATAGCACGTAAATCACGGCCAACGATGCCGACCAAGAGCCACACTTACGGATTCGGCTCGTCTGTAGAACCTTTCCTTTGGAAATGATGCCGCCACCTCACCCCCTGGAACGCCGCGATCGAGTGGTATCATGCGCCTATCGGGCACGACGACGATAGGACGCTTAACCGGCCCCGGCCAAGACGTCTTGTAGCCTTCGCCGCGCGAGCTTTCCGGTGGGGCCAATCGGCAACGAACTCACCAACAGCACCCGGGACGGCACTTTATACGACGCCAGCATGGTTTCAACATGGCTCATCACTGTCGTCACGAGATCCTCTCCGGCGGCCTCGCGGGCAACCACAAACAGCACGACTTCTTCACCAAGAATCGGATGCGGCGCTCCAACCGCAGCGCATTCTTGCACGGCGGCCAGCCGCAACACCACTTCCTCAATCTCCCGAGGAAACACCTTCTCCCCACCCCGATTAATGACCTCGCGACTACGACCCTTCAGATACAAAAATCCGGATTCATCTAGGTATCCGAGGTCACCAGTCGTATACCAGCCGTCATGCATTTTGTCGAGCGCCCATTGGTTCGGTCCCCATCTGGGATTAATCACCGAGTCTCCCTGGATCTCAATGGCTCCTACAGCCCCCGGGGGAAGACTGCGTCCGGTCTCGCCAACTACCCGAAGCTTTACGCCTCGCGCCTTGCCTGCGGATCCTGGTGGATTATCTTCGGGAGGAAGTGCGTTGGCCGTAACCTGGCTGGCTGCTTCCGAAAGTCCGTACGTCTCGGTAATAGCCAGACCCCACCGCTCCTTCCAACGTTCTCTGGTGATCTGTGGGAGCGCCATCGATGCCGAGCGGACGAGCCGAATGTCTCTAAGCTGATGGCGTTCAGGGCCTTCGACCGATTGGGCAACCAGGGACAAAATTGTAGGCACTGCGTTAATCCACGAAACCTGATAGTCGAGAACATGGTGCCAAAAGGCGCTGCGGTGAAACTTTGTGGGGATTACAATGGTGCTGCCGGACAACAGGCTTGCCAGTACAGCGACCACTTCAGCATTGACATGAAACAACGGCAACGGTGAATATCCCCGATCGGATGCCGTCAGATTTTGGGCGTGTCTCACCTGGTTCGCGGTATGCCACAAAGCCTTTGTTTGCATACCGACAGGCTTAGGCTCGCCGGTGGAACCCGATGTCCAAAGAATCACGCCTCCGCCGTCGTACGCCTGGGGGGCCAAGAGTTGGGGACTTATTGCCGTCGGAACCGGCACCAGTCGAACGCCCCCGTCCTGTGCCCCCTGCAACAGCGTCGTGGCCGTTACTCGAGACAAGGTCCTATAAACATCGGTGTGGGGCGCCTCTGGGGATATCGGGACCGCTACGCCTTCCACGGCCAAAACGGCAAACCAGGCCACGACAAACTGGTCCGGATCCGCAAGTTGAATCCCTACCCGGTCACCCCGATGAATGCCGTGACTCCTAAGCGCCGCGCCAAGCCATGCGACCTCCTCTACCATTTGCGTATAAGATAGTATCGTGGTCGGCCTCCCCTTATCTCCCGGAACCACTAAAAATGGCTTATGAGATAAGCTTCTGGCCTTATTGAGTAAGATTGCCTCGATCGCATTGACTGCATTCGCCATCTGCATCACCTCTCCCTTTCTCCAATATCGTTAATGTTTGGCCGACACTGCGGAGCCGACAACAAAGTCTTGACGGAATCGATACTCCAGGCTTCGGTCCCGGGTTTCTGAACCCAACCACGCGACCGCTATCGCGCCCACAACCGCAACTCCAGCAATAAAATCGAAACTGATACTAATTCCTCCTCGTGAGAGCCAGATCGCCATGATATAAGGTGCAAGGGCGCCACCAAGTAACCGGGCCCATGCTTCGGCAAATCCTACACCGGTGCCACGCATTTCAGTTGGGTATTGTTCGGCTGCATAAATCTTCATAGCAGGATCCACCGCAATGCCAAAAAACGAAAACGCAAGGCCAACGAGGAGCCAGCCTAATATCCCGTGCATTAGCGGAAACACCAATGCCGCGAAGGCTGCGATGAGGGAAAAACCGACAATCACGGGTTTACGACCGACTCGCTCTACCAACCACGATTCTGCCCACTTTCCGGGAATACTGGATCCCATGATGATAGCGGCCACCATATCAACCTCGGCCACCGAGAGTCCTTCTCGAGCCAGTATCATGGGCATAAACGTCATGA
>JAKAAL010000526.1 GCA_021802375.1 Bacillota bacterium
TGAGTCGCGAGACACGCGAAATTGTACGGACATGGAAGATTGATCGGCGATAGCGCTCTGCAGGGTCGATTCGACTCGCTCGCGGTCGTCAAGGACGATACTGGAAATGAAGGACTTTACATCGAGCGACTCTGCGACCTCTTGATCCCAGCCCATAAGTTCGAACAGTTCCGGAGAAGGGTGGATCTCATGGCTCTTTTCATCCCACACCCAGCGACCCACATGAGCCAACTGCATAACCAGCCGCAAAAGATTTTCGCTGTCATCTAAAGCCTGTTCCATGTTGCGTACGCGCTCTAAATCGCGGGCATTACCAATGACACCCAAGATCTGGCCGTCGACCTGGTGAGGAACGGTCTGAACCTCGACGGCGATTACCCGGTGCGACTTGGATTCGACGAGTAGTTCTGAGCGTTGCGGACGACCAGCCATAGTCCGTTCGAAGATGGATTTGGCAAGCCCGAGATGACCCTTGGCTACGATTTGGCCAAATGCCATCGTTTTTAACTCGTCGGCAGTATATTCCAAGAGTCGTGAACAGGCGGCGTTGCTACGTAGCAGGCGACCTTGAGCATCAAGAAAAAAGATGCCGTCTGGGGTTAACTCTAATAGCGAATCGTTAAAGTCAAGCAAAGCACGGGGATCCTGGGCCATGGCGCTCATCTCCCATAAGGGTCCGCAATGGACATATGCATGGTGCGCTTCGATGTCATCCTGAACCCGACCTCTCAAATACTACTCGAAGAATGCCTTTCAAAATTCGACAAAAGGAACAAAAATCCTGCATTACCTGGAGGCAAACGAAATCCACTCGGTCCGGCGCAATGTGCGTCGAGCCCTGTAGGGATGTTCCAAGGGCACACGTCAGCTTGAGTTAGTGTCCGTTTTCGATCATCCTCCCAACATCGATTCAACGAATCCGGAAAAATTCTTCCGCGAAGAGGAATTTGGCAAGGCATTCAAGAAATAGAACCATCAGGATATCTCCTGTCGACGGTTTCTTTTTAGCAAGACCCCTGCACTGAGGCCGTGCCAGTTCGTTCTCGCTTGGTGATGGTCCCACCGCGTTCTTTCGCGTTCGGTCAACTTTTTCTCGATATAGAAAGGTAGGGAAGCTTCCTTGGGTCATCGTCTACCCCGTCCCATCCTCGCCGCCTTGGCGTCCCCGTTGCTTATCGCACCCAGTGTCGGCTTTTTGGGGGTGGGCCTATCGCCTTCCAACTCGCTGCAAACGGCATGGGAGCACTTGGTGGTTGAGCCCGGCTTAGTGCATTCGAGTGTCTCCGCATACGCTTATGACCTTACTACGGGAAAGGTACTCGCCGCGATTCATCCGGGTCTTCGCCAAACTCCGGCCTCGGTGACCAAACTCTTTACCTCGGCCGCGGCGCTTTCGAGATTAGGCCCGGCGTTTACGTACCAGACCATGGTAAAAGTGGGACCGGGCACTGGTGGGATGCCTGGCCCTATTTATCTGGTAGGGGGAGGAGATCCCTGGCTGGAAGCCAACGGCTCCGCAAACTTGCAAGCTTTGGCCGCCACGGTGGCCAAGCAGATCCGGCGGGCGAGCCAGGTGATTGGCATCAGTTCGCTGTTCACGGCTCCCCGCTATGGAATGGGATGGCCCTATGGCGATATTCCTTTGAATGATGGTGCTGGCACGACGGCCTTAATGGCCGAACGCAACGAGATCTTTGTCACGGTCACTCAGGGCAGCGCCGTGGGCCTTCGGCCCAGCGTCCGCTTGTTGTTTAACGCGGGCCTGAGTCTGCCTTCCTATTTTGAGGTGATCAATCAGGCCACTACCGGCAAGACGGGAAGCCAGGACACGCTTTCGATTACCCGGCGCATGGGCACGAATCAAATTGTGGTACAAGGGGCTCTGCCTTTAGGCGCAAACGCAGCGCCCGACGTGCAGAGCGCGGTCCTCTCGGTGGGCAATCCGGCACGTTTTGCAGCCTCCTTGTTTCAGAATGCCTTGGCCGTTGACGGAGTACAGTTCTCCCGGTCTGCAGCCGTCGGTGTCAGCGCACCTAAAACCGCGCGGACCATTGCCAGTCACCGTTCGGCCGCGCTGTCGCACTATCTTCAGATCCAGAACCAGTTCTCCATCAACCAGATGGCGGAGAACCTCTATCGCGAGTTGGGCGTCTCGCTGGGAGGGTCGGGATCGCTTGCCAACGCCGCCAAGGCCATGGCAAAATTCTCAGCCGCTGCCAAGATCTCGTCGCAGCGCGTACAGGTCGATGGCTCTGGGCTCTCTCCTCTCAATGAGGCCAGTGCCAAAGAGGTGGTCCAGCTCCTGAGTTATGCGTCTCGCCAACCGTGGTTTGCAACGTTCCGCAACTCTTTGATGCATTTGGATCACGTCAATAATTGCGGCTTTTTATGTCCCCCGACGTGGTCGTATGATCTACCGCGCCAGGCGAATTTGTGGGTAAAGACGGGTAATCTAAGCAACCAATGGAACTATGCCGGTTATGCCAAGGCAGGCAACGGAAATCTCATCGCCTTTGCCATTTTAGATGACGGTACGCCAACTAGGACGTTGGCTTATCATGGGTCGCCGGTGGACCAGATGATGGAGGATACCGCGTTTTGGCCCAATGTTCCCCAACCGGGGCCCCTGACCGCGTCAGATTTGCCTCGAAGACTGACACCAACGGCCAATGGAACCGCCATTTGGGCGTCACTGGCGAGTACGTTGCCGGCCATGGCCAAAGGGTCCCTGGTAGGCGTGTCCGTGGAAAACGTCTTGACGGGCAAGACGGTGTTTGCAGAGCGGGGCAATACGTTAATACGATCCGGACTTTTACCCCGATTGGTCTTGGCCGACGCCCTCCTCAGCAATGGTCCCACGACCTCAGATGCGGCGCCCACAGTGTCTAAGACCGGCACCCTCCAAGGGGGAATCCTCCATGGCCAGTTAGTGTTAGATGGACATCACGATCCAGCCTTTCGTTCCTCCGAATTGCTGCAACTTGCCGAGGCGGTAAAAAGGGCCGGGATCGATCAAGTAGGGGGCTTGGAGTATGTCAACCCGAAGACCGGATTTCAGGCCTCCCGATGGCCTAACGCTATGCCCTGGAATGATTTTGGCCGAGCCTGGACACCCCCTTCATCCAATCTCGTGGTCAACCAAGACCAAGCGGGCCTTCAAGTCGTCGCGAACTCGGTGGGCGAACGGGCGTCGGTAAGCGTGGTCCCACGATGGACACCGGTAGCCGTCCAAAATGAGACGACGACTACGGCCAAGGGACCTTCGAATCTAAGCTTTCACCTTAAGTTTGGCACCGATATCTATGTGCTTACGGGATCGATCGTAGAGCACTCCAGTCAGATGGTGCCGATCGCGCCTCCGGATCCCGGATATTTTGCGGCGATGGCGTTTCGACAAGACTTGGCGGCCGTCGGAGTGACCGTTAACGGACCCGTGCAACACGTGACCTTGGCACCCCCTTCGTCGCTCTTGGCTACGACTCCTGGTCCGACCACGTCGAAAGCAGTGTCTGAAATGCTACATGCGGCAAATATTTCGGCCGCTCAGTCGGTCGCGAGCGTGCTTGGTCCTAAACTCTGGCCAGACATTGGCAAGTTAATGGGTGCGAGCCCTAACTATCTGGTGGAGCCGACGGGGGTTGCGGCCGACAACTATCTCACCCCCCGGGGGATCACTACCTTACTGACGGCTTCTTGGAAAAATCCGGCCGATGCCCCTTTGACCCATTTCTTGAGTCATTCTTTGTGGCGTAGTCAAAGTCCCGAAGAGTACGATGTGGCAGGATATCTCAAGTTGCCAAACCACGAGACCTATGCGGTCTGCCTCATGGTCAGCGGGCTGTTGTGGAACCATCACTTCACGGCCAACGTGTTATCCGTAGCGCCGTGATCGTGGCTTAGCCAGGGTCCCGGATCAAAGCAGCGCTGCAGGGATCGGTGCCGCAAGAATCAGGTGGTGGGCTGCATCCTGTGCGAAGTTGTGCTAACCTCTAAGCCATGAGGTTGCGGTGACTGGCGAAGGGTGGGCAAACCACAGGGAGCCGTAACGTATTAGTTGCCGTTCGCCTGGGCAAAGATGGAAGGTATCTTTCTATCTTTGTCTTGTTTTTATGGGCCGAGCAGTCCAAGACCCACGTGCGGGCAGCAAATAGCGAAAGGATGGGAGACTCCGTGGTAGTAGATCAAAGCATGGTCGATGGCCGATCGCGCTCATTGTCAGGACGGGGCTTGGCCGAAGTGCTCCGGGCCAAAGTGCGCGCCGAAGCCATGCGTCGAAGGCAGCAGGCCGTAGTGCCTCACCTGGCCGTCGTCTGGGTCGAGGGCGATCCGGCTTCGGAACACTATGCTCAGACCAAACTGCGGTCGGCTGAAAAACTGGGGATCTCCGTATCGTTAAAGCGCCATCCCAAGGATGTCAATCAAGACGCCCT
>JAKAAL010000527.1 GCA_021802375.1 Bacillota bacterium
ACCCATACCTTAGGAATGAGTGCGGCAGAGGCCGGTATGCTGCTATCGGTCAGGTTTCTGTCCAGCGCCCTCTTGGGTTTCATCGGAGGTTGGGCTACGGAACGTTTTGGCCTATTGCGCACCTACGTCACGGCAGGCGTCATCACGGCGGTGGCTATCTTTGTCATGGCCTTTGAGCGAGGAGTGGTGCCACTGGTGGTCATCCTGGTGGTGATGGGAGTCTCGGCTTCCACCGTAAACGCTTGTGTGCGTGGATTAGCTAACCTCGCGGTAACCAGCGAGAACCGTGGGGCGGTTCAAAATTATGTGCATTGGCTCAACAATGTGGGGATGGCCATCGCGCTACCCTTTTCAGCAGACATTCTTATGGGTGGCATCTCGAATACGCCCTTCATCGTGACGGCTCTGGGATACTTGGCGATGGCCATTCTGTTAGGCGTCGTGTTTCGCACGGAGACGGCCCCCCACTCTGCACCATCGGGTGCTAAATCCAAAGGACGTAACTGGCCGTGGCAGCTTCTCACCAAAGATCGGGCTTTTGCGTTTTTGATGACGTCGTTCGTGTTGTGGGCCATGGTTGAAATGCAGTTCGAATCCAACATTCCGCTCGACCTGTCGCGCCACTTTCCCGCCGGGGCTCATTTGTATGGCACGCTGGGTGTCATCGATATGGTCATCGTGTTTGGATTGCAGCTAGTGGTCAGCCGATGGCTGGCGACCAAGAGCTCGGCGGCACTAAGCTATCTCGGGTTTTTGATGCTCGGGGGACTCATCGTTGGGGGACTCTGGCAGACAGTCGTGGGGTGGACCATTGCGATTGTGCTGTTAAGCGTGGGCGAAGTGTTTAGTCTCGGCCCTATCATGACCTTGATGGGGGCCTTACCGCGAGACGGGCAGCAAGGCAGTTATTTTGCCTTGTTTGGGATGGCTCAAGGACTGGCCACATTTTTAGCCTATAGCCTAGGCGGGATCGTGTACCAGACGTTACATCCGGCGGTCCTATTCACCCTAACCCTACCCGTGGCAGCCTTGTCGGCTTTCTTTTATCATAAGGCGTACACTACACATCAAAACCGCGTGCAGCGCGAATCGGCAAAAGCCGCGATTGTCGGCTAGGAATTTGACCGGTTGCCGCCTCGATCCGCGTCCGAATACTGCAATGCATGGCTTGTAAAATGGCTCTCCTAGCTCGGACCTATTGGATTCACCTGACGGCACGTCACGATCCCCCGAGCCGCTGAAGGTGCAACCTATATGCTTTCGAAGATTAGGCCCAAACGTCGAATCCCTTCGGTAATATGATCCGGCGTCTCGTAACTAAAACAAATTCTCAGCGCATGCGGCGTGGTCGAAGCCGCGAATGGGTAAAAATATTGCCCGGGGATGAAACTCACGCCCTGTCTACGAGACTCTTCCAAGAGTCTTTCATTACTAAGAGAGTCAGGGTAGCGCAGCCAGATAAAAAATCCGCCGCGTGGGGGCAACCAGGTGATGGAGGTCGGCATAAACTCTGTTAAGGCTGCTTGGGCCAATTCTCCGCGCAGCCGATACTGGCTTCGGAGCCAATCGAGGCGCACCTCGAAATCGGTGTCGGCTAAATATCTGGAGGTGATTGCCGCGATCAAAGGGTTTCCTAGATCTTTTTTGAATCGGCCCATCGCGTCGATGAGTGCGGCCGGCCCCACGACCCAACCAATGCGCAGGCCCGGCGCGATGGTCTTGGAAAACGTCCCCAGATAAATCACGTGTCCGGTAGCATCGAGGGCTTTGAGAGCAGGCAATGGGCGCTCGAAGTAGAGAGCATCATAGGCGCCGTCTTCGACGATTAAGAAATTATAGCGGCGGGCTAAGGCAATGAGGGATTCACGCGATGCGCGCGATAAGACTTGACCCGTCGGGTTTTGAAACGAGGATCCTAGATAGAGGAGTGTAACAGCACCGGGATTGGGCGCAGCGGCCAAATAGTGAGAGACCACTTCGGCAAAGTCGCGGCCCGGTAGATCGCACCGGAGGTCCACCACCTGGTCCGTGTAGTTATGGAAAATCTCCAAGGCTTCCATATAGGTAGGCCCTTGGACTAAGACGACGGCTTCTTTGTCTAATACGACCTGACAGAGGAGATCCAATCCCTGGATGGCACCTTGCGTGATGAGATAGGAATCTTTTTGGCTCATCAGGTTCCCGCTCTCTACCGACGCACCCACCCAATGGTTGAGCCCCTGGCCAGCTACGGAGCCCCCATATTGGAACGGGGCGTCCTGTTCTTCGGCCACCAAGCGGTTCATGGCTTCGCGGATCGCCTCATGGGGAATGGCGTTCGGGAATGGATAGCCGCTCGCTAAATTAATCGTGTGGTCCGAAACGGGTTGGAGCCAGGACCCAGGCGCCGGATACCGCAAAGACTCCGTCGCGCGTGTATTGAGCCAACAGTCGGCAGGATCTTTGGGGTCGTTGGAAGCATGATGAGACATCAGTTTTGTCTCCTTTTGTGAAAACTTAAGAGAGAGCCGCACCTTATGGTGATGGGTTACACTCTATCAGGCATTCGACTGTCGATGCAACGTCAAGGGGGGTACCCCGGTCTCGAATCGACTGCTACACTAGGCGGTAGATGCATGCGAAAGCGGGTGCCGAATGGCCAAAAGTGTGATGGTAATGGGGACTTCGTCCCATGTCGGGAAAAGTATTCTGGTCACCGCACTCTGTCGTATTTTGCGACAAAACGGATGGGAGGTCTCCCCGTTCAAGGTGCAAAACATGTCGCGCAATTCTTCGGTGACGCCGGACGGGCTAGAACTAAGCCGCGCCCAAGCGGTCCAAGCGGAGGCGGCCAGAACACCGGCCAACGCCCACATGAACCCTATTTTATTGAAACCCATGGATGGCCGAACGTCTCAAGTTGTGGTACAAGGGCGGGTCCATAGCAATCAGCCGGCGTCCGCCTACATGCATGCCGAAAAAGCCGATTTGTGGCACGCTGCCATCGAAAGTTATCACTATTTGGCCGACCGCTATGCGGTGATTGTGTTAGAGGGGGCCGGAAGCCCGGTCGAAATGAATTTGAAGGCGCATGACTTGACGAATATGAAGGCGGCCGAAATGGCTAACGCCCCGGTGCTGTTGGTGGCCGATATTGAGCGGGGCGGGGTATTTGCATCAATTATCGGGACGCTTAACCTCTTAGAACCGCATGAAAGAAAACGAGTCTGTGGCATTGTGATCAATAAATTCCGCGGTGATCCGACTCTCTTTGACGACGGCATCCGGTTTTTGGAAGAAAACACCGGCATCCCGGTCCTAGGGGTCCTGCCTTATCTACCCGATCTCGGGATTGATGAAGAGGACTCCTTAGGTTTGACGAGCCCGCGTTACAATTCGACGGCGAAGGCAGGGGCTCGTGTCGCGATTATCCCCCTACCGCACCTGGCCAACTTTTCCGATGTGGATCCCTTATTTTTGGAGCCCGATATCGTGCCCTTTTTCTGTCGAACCCCCGACGACTTAAAAGCGGCAGATGCGGCCATTATTCCAGGCACCAAGAACACGATGGAAGATTTGATGTGGCTAAGGACTCGCGGCTGGGCCACTGCGCTGGAACACTTGCGAAGCCTCGGAGGTCCCGTCCTCGGCATCTGCGGCGGTTATCAAATGCTGGGCACGTCGGTACGGGACCCACATGGATTAGAGTCCATACAGCCAGAAGTGCGCGGACTGGGATGGCTCCCAATCGAGACGACCTTGACGGCTCCCAAACGTACAGTATGGGTTCGTGGTCAGCTTACGGAGTCTTGGGGCGGCCATTCGATCGCCGGCTATGAAATTCACATGGGGCGCAGTCATCCTACTCATGGCGTCAATGCCCTTGCAGAAGTCCGCGAAGCGGAGAGTGGAGATACACACCCGGAAGGCGCGGTGACCGGGGATATGAGTGTGGTGGGCACCTATCTCCACGGAATTTTGGATAACCCAGGGTTTCGTACCGTATGGCTCGACCGGGTGCGCCACACGGCGGGACTCTCGGATGCGGGGGCAAAAATGACCGGAATCTCGATGGAGGAGGTCCGTGAAGAAGCCTACGAGCGATTGGCTACCATGGTCCGTGGCCATTTGCGGCTCGACCTGGTGTATCAGGCGATGGGGCTTTGAACCAAGCACTCCGGGCGTTCTGGCACCGAAGTTGGTCGAATCTGGGTTTATGCGGCAATCGAACCCAGCTGCGTCTAAGATGGCGTCCCGAATCGCGCGAGGTCGTCAGGCATCGAAAATGTTGATGCAGTAAGCCGAGCATCCTTGGTATCGCCGTTGAGCATCACACGCCCGATTGGTATGATCTCTCTACATTAAGTCGTGGCCATCTTTGTTTGTATCTCAGACCGAGGACTCAACGAGAGGAGTGACACCTATCATGAAACGGACCCAAATCCAAACG
>JAKAAL010000528.1 GCA_021802375.1 Bacillota bacterium
TCCTTCTGATCGAACAACCCCTCTTGGTGTCTGTACGCTCAGGCGCCCCTATTTCAATGCCAGGAATGATGGATACGGTACTGAACCTGGGGTTGAATCAGGAGACCACGGAAGGGTTGGCCAAATTGACGGACAACCGCCGGTTTGCCTTTGATAGTTATCGCCGCTTCATTCAAATGTTTGGTAATGTGGTTATGCACATGGAACATCATCGATTCGAGCAAGTTTTGGCGGATCTGAAATCTGAGGTAGGGGTAGCACAGGATCCCGATCTGACTCCGGAACATCTGGAGTCTCTGGTGGATCGCTATCTCGCGTTAGTGAAAGCTACCACCGGACGCGATTTTCCTATTGACCCCAAAGAACAATTGACCATGGCAATCCAAGCGGTGTTTGATTCGTGGAAAAACCCGCGAGCGGTTGTTTATCGGCGTCTCAACAAAATTGCCAACGACTTAGGAACTGCAGTCAATGTGCAGTCCATGGTGTTTGGCAACATGGGCAACTCGTCAGCGACTGGCGTGTTGTTTACCCGCAACCCAAATACCGGAGAAACGGGAATGTACGGTGAATATCTCACCAACGCTCAAGGGGAAGATGTTGTGGCAGGAATACGCACACCGAAACCCATTGCCGACATGGCCCTTGAGATGCCCAAAACGTTTGCTGAACTCACCGACGTCTGTCGTTTGTTGGAAACGCATTACCGGGATATGCAGGACATTGAGTTTACCGTGGAACGGCAAACTCTGTACTTGTTGCAAACTCGAACCGGCAAGCGCACTGCGCGAGCGGCTGTGAAAATTGCCGTGGACTTGGTGGACGAAGGGGTGATCGATCAGAAGGAGGCCATATTGCGACAAGATCCACAGCAGGTGGCGCGATTACTCTATCGCCAGATCGATCCAGAAGCAAAGCTTGACGTGCTGGCTCAAGGCTTGCCGGCTTCTCCTGGTGCTGCCTCCGGAAAAGTAGTGTTTGATGCCGATGAAGCCGAACGCCGCGGGAACCAAGGCGAAGCGGTGATATTGGTGCGTCCCGAGACCACACCAGATGATATTCACGGTATTGTGGCGGCCCAAGGCGGATTGACCAGTCGTGGCGGAATGACATCGCATGCGGCGATTGTGGCCCGGGGTATGGGGAAGCCTGCAGTAACCGGGTGTGACCAAGTCCAAATCTATTTGATGGGGAACTACTTTTTGGTTGGTGATGTGCGAGTCGAGCATGATACCGTGATCACCATCGATGGCGGTACTGGTCGAGTAGTGCTGGGACGTGTGCCTACGGTGGAACCGGGATTGTCAGCAGAATTTAATCGGTTGCTCAGTTGGGCCGATGCTCATAAGAAACTGGGCATTGAGGCAAATGCTGATACCCCGGAAGATGCCGCCTTGGCTCGTGAGCTGGGCGCCCAAGGTGTCGGACTTTGCAGAACTGAACACATGTTTATGGGCCAAGACCGTCTGCCTGTGGTGCAGGAAATGATTTTGGCGGAAAGTCTCGATGAACGCAAATCGGCATTGAAGAGATTGCTCCCTATGCAACAGGGGGACTTTTTTGGAATTTTAAAGGCGATGGACGGGTATTCGGTGACGATTCGTCTTTTAGATCCCCCGTTGCATGAGTTTCTCCCCGATGTCGAAGAAACGGAACGGGCTCTCAGTATAGCTCGTGCTGAAAATCGGCATACAGATGTGACCCGTTTGGAAGCAGTACTGCGTCGGTCCCGGACCTTGTTTGAATTCAACCCGATGTTGGGATTTCGAGGGGTGCGACTTGGCATCGTGTACCCTGAGATTTATGCAATGCAGGCCGAAGCCATATTCCGAGCAGAGGCGGACTTGCTGGAAGAAGGACTGCACCCAGAGGTCGAAGTCATGATTCCGTTGGTGGGAACGGTGAAGGAATTGACCATCATGCGGGATTTGGTCGCCGAGGTGAACCGCAAAGTGGCGGCAGAACGGGGCCGCGCGTTGCCGTACTTAATTGGAACAATGATTGAGGTTCCCCGTGCCGCGTTGATTGCGGGGGAAATTGCCAAGGATGCGCAATTTTTTTCCTTTGGCACCAATGACTTGACGCAAACGACATTTGGCTATAGCCGGGATGATGCAGAAGGCAAATTTCTTCCTGCGTACCTAGCGGACAAAATATTGACCGAAAATCCGTTCATGGTGCTGGATCGTGATGGTGTCGGCCGACTCATTCGCATGGGGTTGGAGGAAGGCCGACAAATCCGACCGGATCTCATCGCGGGGATTTGCGGGGAACATGGCGGCGATCCTGATTCGATTGAATTTTGCCATTTGGTGGGACTTAATTATGTCAGTTGCTCCCCGTACCGGGTGCCGATTGCTCGTTTGGCCGCTGCTCAAGCTAACTTGCGGCACTAGCAACCGTCGGTGGTAACAAGGGCGGGCGACAAGAAAATTGCCACCTGCCTTTGTCCGTAAAATATCATGTGAGGAAACTCGGTCTTGCTAGCAGGAATATCACAATTAATGGCGAATTTTTGTCATGACGTGGGAGTGATGCGGCGTGGCCGAACAGCAATACGAGGCGTGGGTGGCCGCTGTGCGTGAAGCCACCGATATCGTTGATATTATTGGACGGTATGTCGCTCTTAAGCGTAAAGGGCGCAATTATTGGGGCTTGTGCCCATTTCATCGGGAAAAAACTCCGTCGTTTAGTGTCGATTCAGAACAAAAATTGTTCTATTGTTTTGGATGTCACACGGGTGGCACGGTCTTCACTTTTTTGGTCCAGCATGAGGGTCGGGAATTTCGTGAAGTTGTAGAAATGCTGGCCAAAGACGCCGGAATTCCGCCGATGGATCGTAGGGAAGACAATCCTCGACAGCAGGAGGAAAAACGGCTTCGTTCAGTGTTGGAGTGGACCTTGGAATATTTTCTGGTGCACTCGCGTGAATCAATAGTGTTTGCCGCATATTTGGATCGTCGACGAATTGCTTCGACGCTGCGGGAACGTTTTCAATTGGGGTATGCTCCGGATCAATGGGAAGGATTAGTCCGGTATCTTTCCCGTCATGGGGTAGCTTCAGAAGAAATGGAACAAGCCGGCGTAGTGGTGCGGCGGCGGCAAGGGGCGGGAGTGGTGGACCGTTGGCGTGATCGCGTGATGTTGCCAATTTGGGATTCTCAAGGGCGTTTAGTAGGATTTGGGGGCAGATCATTAACCAAAGATCAAGAGCCGAAATATCTCAACTCCCCCGAAACTGCATTATTTCGTAAGAGTAACCTGCTATATGGCAACCATTGGGCAAGAGCTGCATGGAAGCGCGGTGAACGGCCACTCATTGTGGAAGGTTATTTCGACGTGATTGCCTGTCACCACGCGGGACGCACCGAGGCTGTTGCCACCTTAGGGACTAGTTTGACACAATGGCATGCGCGATATCTGGCACGATTCCATCAAGAAGTGGACATGCTTTACGACCAAGATAGGGCGGGGCACGACGCGATGGAAAGAGCTTTTGTGATATTATCGGCGGCTGGGGTCAAAGTCAATGTGGTGGTCCTGCCCAACGGAGTGAAGGATCCTGATGAATGTGTAACGGCTCTGGGAGCAGATGCGTTAAATACCAGTGTTAAAGGGCGTCTCCCTTACTTGACCTACAGGATTAATCTGGCGGCTGCAGATCCGGAAATCGGGACGCCACGAGGCAAGGCACTGGCCATTGAACGATTTAAGCCATTATGGAAGGTTGTCGGCGATCCGGTTGAGCAAATGGGATATTTGGAGCAGATGGCACAACGCCTACGAGTTAATCCGAACATTCTAGCACAAAGTTTTGGTGTTTGGCAAGATGTTCGGCATACATTCGGAAAAAATAGGCATAATATGGAGAGAACGGCACAGGTTCCATCACACATGGCTTCCCATGCAGTGCGGTTACTGGCTTTGCTGATGCACCACCCGGACCAAGTACCTGTCGTGATGGGTGAACTGCAGGAGTGGGTCGAGGAGCAAGGATTGGAAACAGTGTTGGAGGACGTGGCTGAAGGCCGAGCGACACGGGATACGGCACGTTGGGTCGAATTATTAGACCCGTCCGTTAGGCCCACGGTAATGGAAGCGGTGAACTATCAAGGACCCGATGGAGGGACTCTGGAGATCAAGGACTACATTTCAGCCATTACGCGGCAGAGGCAGTTGCAACGCTGGAATCGGCTTAAAGAGCGAGTCTATCAAGAAGGCGGTATGACTCCCGAAGTGCTGGAAGAAGTCCGCATTGAGCAACACCGTCTGTCGGTGGCAAAGAACGGGAATTTAATCACTTCGGAGCAAGGAAAGGAGGGATATTATGGTGCAGGGAAAACGCGTGGTACCTCAAATTGATGAGGTTCAAGCGCTCATTCGACGGGGACAAGAACGTGGGAAACTATCGTATGGTGAAATCGTG
>JAKAAL010000529.1 GCA_021802375.1 Bacillota bacterium
CAGCCAAAAGACGCTCGTGTGGGCTTAAGGCAAGGGGGTGGAGGTTGTGCAACTCCCCAAAGCCCGATACCAGCGCATCAAACACTTGATCGATCGTGACGTCGATAGCGGCATCGAGCCGAGTCACCGCGTCCGGCGACAATCTTCTGTCGTCCCCGGCGCGAGCGTAGAACTCTTGCAGCAAGGTGGTCGTCGCCATCGGATCTTGATTCACCAGGATCATGCCACTGACCATCGCATATCCTCCTCGAATGGCCTGCGCGACGCCCGCAATCTTCTTGCCCTCTAGTAATAAGTCGTAAGCCCCAGGACAGTATGAGCCCGGGGCTTCACCAAATTCCACCGCAAGACCCAGACGGCGAAGTCCTCGAAGCACGCCCTCAGTCATCTGGATAAAATTGCCTTGCCAAGCGGTTAAGTCGCGCGAGGGGCGCACCACCGCAAAGCTCAGGCATCCCCCATCGAGCAATACGGCTGAGCCTCCGCCAAGGCGGAAGACCGCAGGAAGTTCTTGGGTGCGAAGCCAGTTGACGGCGCGCTCTAGGGTGGGCAAGCGTCGATCCTTGGGACCGAGTAGGACATAGGGCGCTTGGGTCCGGAGCAAGATAGCGGGAGTTGCCGAAGCAACCACACCCCTCGCCACCGTTTCTGCAAGCGCTGGCGACAGCGAAAGAAGGTCCGGCCACAAGCCAGGCCGCAAGTCGACGAGACGCCACCATGGTTGCATATGTGATAGTCCCCCCAAAATATGATAGGCTTACAACAACATCGGACAAGGTGGGGTTGCGATGCGATCGTACCACAATACCGAGTTTTTGGACCTTCGTGCACGAGGGATCTTGCCCACCCCGGATGGATTTTTGCCTGCCCCAAAGGGAAACGGGGTGGATGGGGCGCGCTACAGGCCTTCCTCTCTTGGAGGCGGTCACGGATACCGGGCCTCATGCCAGGGTAAATCCGGGTGAATCAGGCTACCGATTGGACTGCCACGCACACTCTCGTGGTCGAGGTGGCCGAACGGCCTTGGTGCCTGGATCCGATATTTGCCGCCACCGTGGATGGGTACTGGTCGAAGATCACGCGAAGCCGTCCCCATTTTTTCCGAGGGCCGGTATTGGCCGTTGAACAGACGAAGACCTTGGTTGACGGAAGGACTCAGGTTCAGGCCCGGCTTACGGACTTCGCCCATTTTCTCTTTAGTCGCCACCATCTTAGTCCGGGCCATCCTTATTACGTGCGGATCATCACCGCCTGCGCCTGGGTGATCACCAAGGATCGGCTCGCGGTCGTGGGTCTTGGCCATCCTGAAAGTGCCAAACCCCTGGTTCTGCAGCCCATCGGTGGTTCCCCCAGTCGGGATGATATCCATTCGGGTTACTTCGATCCCGTGATCGCGGCACGACGCGAGCTTCACGAGGAAACGGGACTTTGCCTCGTCCCTGGAGAAGTTCGAGGATACCTCAAACTCGACAATGGTAGCCTCGCGGTCGCCGTGCGTTTTGATCTGCCTCGGCCATGGTCCGAGGTCGGGAGGGAGTTAAAAGCACACGTGGCGCAGTCCAAGGAGCGCGAACTTTCTGCGATATATGGCATTCCGACGGGCAGGCCGATGACCAGCTTCCTAGGCTTCCCCTTGCTGCGCTCTGTTCAAGCATTTCTTGTGGCAGCTGAGTTGAGGTAACGGGCTGAGGCAGGATTTCGTTAGCTGCGTACGCGGACTTTATAGGCGCGAAACCAATGGTCCAGTTGGATCAAGAAAGCAAATAGCTGAGGGGTGCCCATCAATTGCCCGAACCATGGGATGTCGGCAATCTCCGCCTCGCCTTCGGTTAACGTGTGGAGATACGCGTGGTTGATCCAGGGATGTAAGGGAGAGTCCTCCTCGGAGAGGACTTGCCGAAGCCAGGAGCGCATCGCCTCGCGATAGGAAGGATTGACGGTGGAGGGGTAAGGACTCTTTTGGCGCCACACGACGGAGGCAGGGAGAAGATCGGCGCAAGCCTTGCGCAGTATGCCCTTGGCGTGCCCTTCAAGCCGTTTCCATGGCCAGGGGATATTCCACGCATACTCGACCAAGCGATGATCGCAGTAAGGAACTCGGACTTCCAATCCTACTTCCATGCTCATACGGTCCTTGCGATCCAGTAAGGTCGGCATGAATCGCGTGATGCTCAGATAGGCAATCTCGCGCAGGCGAGCTTGATCGCGAGGCTCCGCCGCGAAACGTGGAACTTCCGTTATTGCCTGGGAATAGCGGTCGTGGATGTACTCTTCCAAGTGGGCCAGGCCACGAAGCCTCGGGGACCACACTTCAAGTCGGCGATCCAGGGTTCGTGCCCAAGGAAAGGTGGTGGCGCTGAGCGCACCTTCCATATGGAACCATGGATAGCCGCCGAAGATTTCGTCGGCCGCTTCGCCAGACAAGGCCACCGTGGCGTCCCGCTTGATTTCTCGGCAGAAAGTTAAGAGGGAGCTATCGACGTCGGCCATACCCGGGAAGTTTCGAGCGTGCAAGGCCAAAAGCAAATCCGACACTAATTCCGGGGTGTCGAGCACGACTTGATGATGGTGCGTTCCCCAGGCTTTTGATACCATTTGTACCCAGGGCGCATCGAGATTGGTCTGAAACCCATCAGAACGAAAATAACGATCCATATCGACAAAGTCTATGGAATAGGTATGAAGTGGCCCTCTGCCCTGTTGCGCAAACGTCTGGGCGGCTAGAGCGGTCACGATACTGGAGTCCAATCCTCCAGAAAGGAGGGTTACCACAGGCACATCGGCCACCAGTTGTCGGGCGACGGTGTCCTCTAATAATTCTCTCAAATGGCGAGTCGTCGTGGGCAGGTCATCCGGATGATCGTGGCTGACTAATTCCCAATAGATATGCTCGGAAATCCCCTTGGGGGAATATTCGAGCCAATGACCTGGCTTTAGCTCAGACACATTGCGAAAAATTCCATGACCCGGCGTGCGCGCCGGACCGAGGCCAAAAATTTCTGCCATCCCTTCCGCGTCGACCTCCGGTTCGACTTGAGGATGCGCCAACAGGGCCCGCACGTCGGAGGCAAACAGGAGATCGGGCCCGCGCTGCGCCCAAAACAGCGGCTTCACGCCCATGCGGTCACGAGCCAGCCATAGGGTTTGGCGGCGTTCGTCGTACACCCCTATCGCGAAGATGCCGTTGAACCGTTCGACCGCTGAAGGCCCCCATTCAATGAACGCTTGCAAGACCACTTCGGTGTCGGAATGTCCATAAAAAACGTGGCCTAAGGCGATCAACTCTTGGCGCAATTCGGAGGTATTGTAGAGTTCTCCATTGTAAACTAACACGAAGCGATGACCGCCGACACGGCGAACCATAGGTTGTGCGCCGCCCAGCGGGTCGACCACAATCAACCGCCGGTGGGAAAAGGCAGCGTGGCCCTCCAACCACGTCGCACCATCGTCGGGTCCGCGGCAGACCATGGGCTCTGCCATGGCCAACATTGTTCTGTCTTCAAAGCGTAAATCGCGTTCGAAGTTGATCCAGCCGGCAATTCCACACATGAGTGTGCACCCTTTCTCGGATCGAGCAGTTTTCCTGTCTCAGACTATGCCCTCGAGAGGACGGGGTGCTACAATCAAAAAAGGTGATATGCGGAAGGTCTAACAGTTCTTTCCGAATGCCGCTTCCCGCTGTCGCCAACCGTCGAGCAAATGCTACTTCATTCGGCGAACGATTCGCAGTACACTCACATCGGGGGTATGGCCCAAGCGTCGACGCAGCAGATCCCGGCTTCCACGCTCAATCACAATTTAGGGGGCAACCTATGAAAATGGTGGTAGCGATTGTTCAGGAACAAGACGCCAACGAAGTTACTCGCTCGCTGCGCCAGAGCCGGGTCGCCCACACCAGCCTTCGCACACGTGGTGGCTTTTTGCAGCGAGGCAGCGTGATGATTATGGCCGGTGTGGACGATAGTGCGGTGGAATCGGTGGTTGACCGTATTGCGCGTCACTCTCATCGGCGCGAAGTCATGCACAGGCCCGACCTCGGATCCCTGCATCCTGATGCCTATGCATCGCCTACGACCGTGTCCGTTGGAGGTGCGGTGATCTTTATTTTGGATGTGGATGAGTTCCGAAAGATTTAGATGGCTTGATCACCGTCCCCTGAGGGAAGGCTGGCCGCCTGGTGCGATTGATCGTTGAACTCTCCACTGGCCCGGGTTGGTTGCTATCGTTCGTAATATGCTGACGAAGGCGCTTTCCATCGGTGAATCCACCTCTGACCCCCAACCGGTGGATTAAGTACGCCATGGCCTCTAAATGGTCTCCTAAAATTAGTTCCTCCAGTTGATGGGAAGTCACGGGCGAATCCGCGCCGTGAATGCGATTTCTTCCGACGACGTCCACGGGCCCGGCTAGACCGAC
>JAKAAL010000530.1 GCA_021802375.1 Bacillota bacterium
CTCTAAGGCCCCCTAAGACACGTGGACAACCGTAAGGTTTAGAGAACCACGACTAGATGCGGAGTGCTGGGCATGATAGGCTGAAACGCCCAGGCCACAACCCTCTGGCCCTGGCCCTTGATATCGTGCCCAGAGAGGCCCCGGGTCTAGTCGTGCGCGTATTGTCTAGAATTAGGGTGTTGAACCGCCTACCATCCAACCATTCTTGGCGTCGGCAAACGTGGTCGCCGCGATCGACAGCCTGGGTGATGGGCTACGCAGTGGCCGCATGACGGCGGGTCCGGCTAAAACGATAGCGGGACCTCTTCGAGGCGTAGGGACCGTCCCCAAACGGACCAGTGCGGTTCTCCCAAAGAAGACAAGCAAAATCGCTACCATGGCGAGCCCGATCCACCGCATCCTTCGCATGGGGTATCCTCCCTATCTTGTTTTGACCGTTCATGGCCATCACCGCCAACACGAAGTAAAACGTTGGGCAAGCGCTGCAGGTTACAGCCTAAATTTGAATGGGTCAGACAACAAAGGAATCCGTGGTGATACGCAAAGCAGAGCAAATAAAGTTCGAGGCTCCCTATGAGAAGGGCTACCCATACGCATGGGGGTACGGCGTGGTTTCATTAACGGGCAGGTATGTTTCACACGCATGCAGAATTAGACATCCGCAGGTAATAAGAAATAGAGACGTGAAGGGCTTAGGATGATGGTAGCATGGACGAGCGAGCCCAACGAAGTGGGGTGCTTCTGGTGAACTATGATGATGTTTCGGACCGAATTCAGTATTTGGGCGTCATCAAGGACTTGGTCCAGATCGCTGGGATCGGTTATGGCTGGTGTTTGCCTGGGCGTATTATTGGCTCAATGTGGGTGGATGGGCGGTCGAACTCCGAGGAGACGCACGCCACTGGCGTGCGAACAGCACGAAAAAGCGCACGCATGCCCTATGGCGCTTGGCGCAGTGGGCCTTAGCGCATCATGATTTAGTCTGGCGGACCTTCCTCCGGGGTCAGCAGGCATTTGGCTCCCAAATTCCGCCCATCAGAGAAGTCCCCGCTCCCGCCTAATCATCCCACAGCGGGGCCCATAAGACGTCGTTTCCCACCCCAGAACGCAAAAAACCAAAGAGGCTGGGTGGGCGTGAGCCTGCCATCGACCAGCTTTATCCGGCCGATACCGAATTCCCGTTACCCCCCTCGGCCATCGATGCGGTCATGGGTTTGCCGTGCCGTGGTCTCGGCACCATGCCGTGGGTGGAATCGCGCAGGAATACGGGGTTCAAACGCCGGAAATGGTAAAAACTGGGGATCACTCAGGGCGCCACCTGACGAATGGCGGAATCTAGCTCGTTTGGAAACTCCGCAAGGATCTGGTAATAGCGCAATATAGCATTATTTAACTGATGGTAGTACAATTTGGTTGCATTAAAGCACAATTCATTCACATTACCCTTAAGGAGGGTTTAAGATGAGCGTAACGAAACAAGCGGCACTGATTGCTGCCGCTGGCACTTTAGTCCTATCCTCCCTTGGCATGACCATGGGCGCCCGCTTCTCACCAGCGGCCACCACCACTGGCGCCCCATTGGTCGGGTTAACCATGTATGGATCACCGAACTATACCCGAAATTTCAACCCCTTTATCCCCAACAACCTGTCAAGTGCAACAGATTGGATCTTTGAGCCCCTCTACATCGTCAATCCCCTCACCGGTCGCCAGACCCCATGGTTAGCGACAAGCTATCGCTGGACCAACAGCGACAAGACCTTGACCTTTACGCTGAGAAAGGGAGTGAAATGGAGCAACGGGACCCCATTTACGGCCGCTGATGTGGTGTTTACGTTTGACATGTTAAAGAAAAACCCCGGCATGGATACCAATGGCATCTGGCAATCGCTATCCAGCGTGGTGGCCAACGGTTCTAATTCGGTCTCATTCCATTTTAAGACGGTTAATGTGCCCGACTACTTCTATATCGCGCAGACCATGATTGTCCCCAAGGCCCAATGGAGCAAGGTGGCCAACCCGCAGAAGTTTACCGATCCCAATCCGATCGGAACTGGCCCATTCGAATTATCGAGCTTTCGCCCGAGCGAAGTCGTGCTCCGCAAGAATCCGCGCTATTGGCAGGCGTCGAAGGTTCGTGTCCCCCAGCTCAAATTTCCGGCACTGACCACCAACACCTTGACCGACCTGATGCTGTCGGAAGGCAAACTCGACTTCGCGACCATTTTCACCCCCAACATCCAGAAGACCTTTGTGGCCATCAATCCCCGCACTAACCATTATTGGTTTGCGCATAGCGCGGCCGTCTCCTTGTATATGAACCTTACCGAGTATCCATTTAATCACGTGGCCTTTCGCCAAGCGATGGCCTACGCCATTAACAAGACGAATATCTGGAAACGCGGGGAATATGGCTACGAAACGCCGTCGAATCAGGGGATCCTGCCGCCGTCACAGCAAGGCACGTGGGTCCCGAAGGCATTGGCCACGAAATACGCCTATCCCTACAGTCCCAAGAAAGCTGCGGCGGCGTTAGCGAGTATGGGACTCAAAAAGAATGCGCACGGTCAGATCATCAATCCCAAGACGCATAAGCAGTTGACCGTCACCATTCAAGTGCCCACGGGGTGGACGGACTGGGTGCAGGATTGCCAGATCATTTCAAGCGAACTGGGAGCCCTCGGGATTAAGGTGAATGTCTACACGCCGTCCGTCTCGACCAATTTCAGTGACCTTAACTTAGGCCACTTTCAGATGGCGCTCGATGGCCCTGGAATCTACGCCAGCCCCTGGTTCGACTACAACCAGATCTTGAACTCGGCGGAGTCGGCTCCGATTGGCCAGTTCGCCCCGACCAACGTCGAGCGGTACCACAATCCGCAAGTCGATGCCTGGTTGAACGCGTACGTTAAGACCACCTCGGTAGCGCAACAGCGCACGCTAATGCACAAGTTAGAACAGGTCATGTTCACGCAGGTGCCGGTGGTGGGCCTGGTGTCGGGGGCGAACTGGTATGAATATACCACCACTCACTATACGGGGTGGCCGAACCCCAAAAATCCCTATTCGCTCGGCGTCGACTATCCCGGCAACCTCTTGATCGCCACTCACTTGCAGCCCGTACGGTAATCGGCATGCCAGTGCACGAAGAGGGGCGTGCTCGCCCCTCTTTTGAGGGTTCACCGATTCAGAAATCATCGATTGGTGTTCAAGGGAGGTTGTTATCACCGTGCGTTACTTAACCCGGCGCGTTGCGTTTCTTATCGGCACCCTTTGGGTGGCCCTGACGTTCAACTTTCTGATACCTCGCATGATGCCGGGGAGTCCCGCCGAGACGATGATTGCCAATTTTCACGGTAAGGGACAAATCAATCCGAACGCGCTCCATGCGATCCAAATCATGCTGGGGATCTCCACGGCGCCCCTGTGGAAGCAGTATCTCCAGTATTGGGGGCAAGTCTTGCAGTTTAAGTTTGGGATTTCCTATACGTATTTCCCGTATACCGTCACGCATATGATTGCGCAGGCCCTGCCGTATACCTTGATTTTGGTTGGAGCCTGCACCGTGATTAGCTTCGTGCTCGGAACCAGTCTCGGGATTGCCGCCGCCTGGTGGCGGGGTGGGCGCTTTGATGCGACCGCCACGACCGCCCTAAATTTCTCCTCAGCATTCCCCTATTTTTGGTTCGCGCTCTTCGCCGCGTATTGGGTTAGTTTCCGATTTCATTGGCTTCCACTGTCTGGAGCCTTCAGTTCGTCTATATCACCCATGTTTAACTGGACGTTCGTCTCCAGCGCTTTGCGGCATGCCATTCTTCCAGCCCTCACGATCGTGATTAGCTCTATGGGCGGTTGGTTGCTGGGGATGCGCAACAACATGATCTCGACCTTGCGAGAAGACTACATTGTGCTGGCGGAGGCCAAGGGGTTGCGCGCGTCCTGGATCGCCTTCCGGTATGCCGCCCGCAATGCCATTTTGCCCAATATCACGGGATTTGCCATGGCCCTGGGCTTTGTCGTGAGCGGTTCGTTGGTCATGGAAACCGTCTTTGCCTATCCGGGCATTGGCTACTTGCTTGTCAACGCCGTCGGCAACGAAGACTACCCCCTCATGCAAGGCGTGTTTTTGATTATCGTCCTCGCCGTGGTCATGGCGAATTTCGTCGTGGATTTGTTATACGTCTTCATCGATCCTCGCGTGAGTAATGAAGGGAGGGTGTAGCCCATGGGCACGACCGAAAATGTGGCTCCAGACCGCAGAACGCTCACAGCCCATCCGGTGCGGACCACTAAATCAACGCGGCATCGGCGGGGATTCCTGGCGGTCTTGTGGGCCAACAAAAAGTCGCGGGCGGGCATGCTTCTATTGGGCCTGTTTGTCATGACGGCCCTGATTGGGCCGTGGAGGCCCAA
>JAKAAL010000007.1 GCA_021802375.1 Bacillota bacterium
CCCGTGCAAGGCTCGGGCATACCCTTCCCCCAATACATAATCAATAGACTCGGCTTCTTGATGCACATGCTCCAAGTGTTTACGGTAAAATTCGGGAGTCATTTTAAAAAACCGAGTATCCACCCACTGCCGTTTTCTCAGGGAACGCGCATTCACCACCACTGGATGGTGTCGCGAGCTTGCTTCTAGGTAGGCAAAATTAAGAACCTTAAAACGGCCGGTAACTTTGAAGAAGCTTTCTCGGTCCCGAATCAGGTAGCTTTGATTTAAGGCTCGGTTCAACAATTCCCCCTCACCGTAGCCCCGGCCTCGCTCGCTGGTTCCCTCGTTCCCTTTATAAGTCACGATTTCCAAGCGCTTATGAAGGCGCATGGCCATCTCTTGCGTGGGCGAAAAATCCACCCCACACCCACTATTCTCGAAAAAGACCACGTTCTCGACGCTTGGATGGCTTAGCCAAAACCGCAAAGATTCCTGGTACTGGTGCCAACGAAGTTGGGGATCCGTTAAAACCAGGTTATCCAAGCGCCCCGGGTCGATGGTCGCGGTCATAACAATTAACGCTGAAGCAACACTCACAGTAGAATCCTCCCCATGACATCATGGTGACTTCGTGTCGGACTTCGATTGAAAAAGGGTACGCGTCTTACTCCTTATGGAATGATTGCACCATGGGCGGGTGACTCCTGGCAATCACCCGAACAGGGTGATTGCCATCCGCGTCAACGCCTTAATAGACTAGCGGTGACCAAAGGAGGCACGAGGACATGATCCTAGTAACCACCCTGAAAAAACGACTATGGCTTCTGGTGCTTTCGGCCGTGTTGGGCACTGGATCGGGCTGGGCACTTGGTCGGTACGAAATCCCCCCGGTGTATCACAGTCAAAGCTTGGTCATGGTCATTCCGAATCACAGCACGGCTCAAAACTTGCTTAATGACCTCATCACCGGGCAACAGTTGGTCGACACCTATGCCACTTTGGCGACGACCCCGGCTCTTTTACTGTCGGCCCAGCATGTCGTAGTTCCTCATGTACCGTTACCCCTAGTGGCTCACGACATAGCGGTCACCGCCGAGCCCAATACAAATTTAATCAGCATCGTGGCCAAAGGCGCGGATGCTTCTCTTACCAAGACCCTGGCCGAGGCGGTAGCTACCACGTTGGTGAAGACCGCTCATCAGGTCACCGGCTCATCCGTCTTACGCGTGGTCAGTGCGGCGAAAATGAACCCGGTCCCAATTTCGCTGAGACCGCGATATCTGGCGGCCATATTGGGCTTCTTATGCCTTCTCACCAGCCTCTGTATTATGGTCGTCTCGGCTCTTCTGAACGACTCCATTGCGACGACCCAAGAGGCGATACGATACACTCAGTTGCCGATCTTGGGGGAAATTCCGCGGATTTAGGGCACGCACCAAGTATCGTCGAGATCCCAAAGAAGGAAGGCAAAGTCATGAACCGCGATGCGAAATTGATCACCCAGGATGAACCTAGCACTACCTGGAACGAAGCCTATCGAGGGGTACGTACCAATATCGAGTATGTGAAGGCCGTCCATGACTTGCGCACGCTGTTGGTCACCTCGGCCGTGCCCGAAGCGGGTAAATCACTGACCGTCGCTAACCTTTCCATCGTAATGGCTCAATCAGGCACCCACACCGTGGTCGTGGATGCCGACTTGCGACGCCCGGCACAGCACAAGATTTTCGGGTTACCGAACCTCCAAGGCTACACCACGGTGATCGCCAAAGGCCTTAACGTTCTTTCTGTCCTTCATCAAGGTCCCGTCGAGCACTTATCGGTGTTAACGTCGGGACCGTTGCCGCCCAATCCGGCCGATTTACTAGAGTCCGCCGCATGTGTAGAACTCTTGCAAACGTTAAGACGACACTTCGATTGGGTCCTGGTCGATGGCCCACCGGTTTTAGGCTTAGCCGACGCCGCCATTTTGGGCCGCCAAATGGATGGGGTTCTTTATGTCATTAAGTCCGGTTTCAAGTCACGCCGGGCGGATCAAAAAGCTTTGCAGCAGCTACGGCAAACCGGTTCACGCGTCATCGGCGCGGTGTTAAATCAGGTTAAGGACTTAGACCCGGATCTCTATTCCTATTACGATGCTTATTAGATTCTGGTTGGAATCAACGCCGCACCCCATTGGCATACCGTAGCGCGGCTGTAACTCGTGGATGGATCCCGAGGTCTCCCGATTGCAGGCCGAGGTTTTGATAGACCAAGGAGATCTGATTTTCCACCGATTTCTCGGTGATCGTGAGTTTTTGAGCTATCGCGTGATTTGAAAAACCCATGGCAATCAACGACAGCACTTCGCGTTGCCTCGGCGTTAGGTGGTCCAGTGGATCGCTATGGTCCGACGTCAAGGCTCGTAGCACATGCGAATCGATCACCATCAACCCGGAAGCTGAACCCTCGATGGCACGTAGTAATGCGTCGATACTCGCTACCGATTTTTTCAGTAGATAAGACCATCCGTGCGCCTGATCGGCGGGAATTGCCCCTAAAATCCCGGGCTCATCGTAATTCGATAGGAGCACGACGCCGATTCCTGGGACAACCTCCCGAGCTCGTAATCCTACCTGGAATCCCGTATCGCCGGCTCCAAGGTCGATATCTAGCATCACCACATCCGGATTGAGGTCTTTCATGGCCAACATCGCGTCGCGCCCATTCGCAAATGTTCCGACCAGCTCGAGTTTGCTTTCTTGCCTCAAAGTAGAGGCCAGGAGAGCTCGAAAGAGAGGCTCATCCTCTACGATCACTATCCGTAATCGCCCATCCGTCCTCACTCAACGTCACTCCTTGGGGATCGGTATAACTCCCGACAAGTTTGAGGGGTTAGCCCCCTCCTCACCCTACAACCGATCCTGTTTAATTACCATAATATACCACAAACCGCTTTGAATGGAGGAAATACCCTATGTTGCATGCTTTTCACAATAAAACCGACGCAACCCGCTGGTTGGTCGGATTATCGATATTGGCTGCTGGATGGCTTGAATTCTTGCTCTGGCACGTCGTGGACGCGCCCACATTTGCCACCATGCGGGCCTACTCGTTAATTTTGCCAACCCTGGGTCTCGGTTGCATCGTTTCGGCCTGGTTTATCAAAACCAGTACATTTCGAGATTATGCCGGTCCCGCCATCAAAATGGTGGCCTTGGCGTCCTCGGCACTGGGTATTGTGGCGATCATCGTCCTCCCTCGCGAGCCAGGCCTACTGGCCCTCACCCTGGCGGCGTATCCCGTACTCTACGATTGGTTACGACGCATACCGACCGGATCCGGCTCGCGACGCCATATGTTCGTCCTGACCTGGTTCGGTAGTTTTGCCGTGGCATTGGTTCTCGGTCTGGGATCCCAGTGGGTCGGTATGCTATGGAGTTCCGCCATCGGCCTGGCCTCCATGACCGTGGTCTATTTGCGAGTTCCCAATGGACTACCCCCTAAGAAGTTTGCCTCGGAGATCAAACTTCCAAAAAAGCTCCTAGGACTCGGTTTTGGCATATTCTTCGTTGTGGGTATCGGCGTAGCCACGACGCTACAAGAGACGGTTCACGGTGTGCCATCAGTGCATTCTCCGGTCTTCGGTGGTGTTTGGTGGTCTCTCACCTTTATTGGGGCGTCCGCGGCAATTCTTTTAGTTCTTCGCAAAAACACCCGGTGGTTGGTCTACACGGGGTGTTCCACTATAGTGGCGGCCTTGCTGTGTCGTATCGAATTGTCCCCTGGGGTGGCCGCTCGGTACCTTTTACCCATCCTTTCGATGGGGACCTGGATCCTCTTACTCTGGTGGTTTTCCATCTTATTTGGGTTTCTCCGTCACGGACCTCGTGTGCTAGGCGTCGGCTTAGGGACGATCGCCATGGCAACCAGTGCGCCCTGGGTGCTGATTGCACTGATTCCACAGATAGCTCGCGGATGGCTCCTCGCCGCGTCGGTGCTGGGCTTGGTACTGTTGCTCCCGTTAGTGAGTATACGGGCCACGACGACTACCCGCACCGACAAAAGGGTCGCCGGCCCCGCCCTTCAAATTGAGAGCTTTTACCTAGAAGCTAAACTCACCCAACAAGAACGAAAAATCGTGGATCTTCTACTATCCGGATCCAATAACCAAGAAATTCTGGGCAAACTATACATCTCCATCAACACCCTTAAGACCCATTTGCGGAATATTTATCGGAAAACTGACACCAGAAACCGACATGAGCTAATCGACGTCATCGAGCAATATCATGTGTATAGTGCGGGTGAATGAAGACTACAGGAGCGGGACGGTGAAGGGCACGAACCCCGAGTCGTCTTTGCTTAGGATTGAGACCCTGGCCCCGATCCGATACGATGAGCCAAAACGACTGGAAGAAGGGATTTTACCATGAAGGCAATCATTGTTAGCCAGTTCGGTGGTCCAGAGGTCTTGCGGTTAGCCGACTTACCCAGGCCCGAACCCAAACCGGATGAAGTCCTGATTCGGGTGGTAAGTAGTAGTGTGAACTTCGCCGACGTTAAGTCTCGGCAGGGGCGGTACCACGGTGCCGGACAACCACCCTTCATCCCAGGGCTGGATACCGCCGGGATTGTGACCGCCGTAGGGTCGTTAGTTCGAGACATCGGGATAGGGAGCTCTGTGGTGGCCTTTCCCAACGGAGGCTCATATGCAGAATATGCCACGGCTTCCCGCGATCTGGTCTTCCCAATTCCCTCCAACATGAACTGGGACACAGCGGCGGCGCTTCCCACCGTGGCATTCACGTCCTATAAGTTGCTTAAAGACGTTGGCCGTCTACAAGCTGGGGAGACGCTCCTCATTCATGCCGCCGCCGGGGGTGTGGGCACCACGGCCATTCAACTGGCCCGTATTTTAGGCTGCTCTACCATCTACGGCACGGTCAGTGACGATGATAAGCGGTCCGCGGCAAAAGCCGCCGGTGCCGATCACGTCATTAACTACCGAGATCGAAGCTTTGTCCAAGAAATTCGGGAGCTAACACAAGGCCGCGGGGTCGACCTGATACTGGACTCCGTAGGCGGTAGCGTATCCGAAGATAGCATGGAAATCTTGGCACCATTCGGTCGTTTGGTTCATTTTGGAAGCGCCAGTGGTCGCGTCGGTAAAATTCGGGTTAGTGATCTCCATGCCACCTGCCGATCGGTGCTGGGCTTTAGCCTCGGCACCGTTCGTGCCGCGCGGCCGCAAATACTAAAACCCGTCGCCGAAGCAGTCTTGAGCTACGTTATATCGGGACAACTCACAATGCAAATCGGCCGAAAATATCCATTAGACGAGGCGGCGTTAGCTCACCAGTGGATCGAGAGCCGCGCCAGTATAGGAAAGATTTTACTAGATGTTTCCGGGTAAATGGGTAAGACCGCCGTGCCGATCGAGGGATAGAGCAGATGAGATATGAAGTCAAGGCCGTCCTGCGACGGCCTTGATTCTTGTTCGCTAGGCTAAAGAGCCCATGGGATCCCATGGAGCGAGCTCCTTGGGAGTTTCCATTAGTGCCTTCACCAGATGCTCCGGCAGATATTTCTTATGCACGACGACTTGGTACATGTATTCATCGAACCAGTTTTGGCTCATGACGTAATAACCCTTGTTGCCGGTTTCCGTCCCCCAACTGTTTTCGACCTTCCACCGGTTAGGCTCGCCATCTACTAGATTGACACCCATAAAAACCATGGCGTGGGTCATCAAGCTGTCCCCATAGTCGAGCCGAGTAGCTTTGCTCATGTCTAGGTTGACATCTAGAGTGGCGGCAAAAGCATACTGTTCGGGATCTAAACTTCCCCGATCCCGATCCATCATCTTGCCGACATCGCAACCAAACCACACCGGCTCATTGTCCTTGATTTGCGCCACCGCCAGATCCCGGAGTGTCTTAACATCCACGTTCAAGTAAAGGACATCGCGACCGCCCACTACATTACCAAGATACCGCACCGTATACGGGTGATTAAATGGCTTATCTGCCGTAGGAGCATTAATCACACTGACGTAATCCTCTAGCCGACGGTCTACAAAGCGGGCATAAAAAGTCTTGGGGGTCAGGTTTCTTTCCGCGTGATACTCTTTTTTCTCGTCTCGATACTCGAAATCAAACGATTCCGGCGGTTCTCCCAAAAAGTGACAGAGCATTTGATAGAACTCTGCCATCATCATCTCTTTCTCACCCCGGAGCGCGGCCAAGGGCCGACCTGACGCATGCGACTGGCGAAGACGCGCGGCATCCTCGCGGAGTTTACTCGTCAAGATTCGGTTCATCATCATGGATTGACTAGAATGAAAGGATTCTGGCATGACGGTTTGGGGAGCCACACCATATTTGTTGACCAGATTCACAAACATGTCCCACTGGCCACCATCCCCCAGTGGAGCCGATAATAACCAAGCGATGAGTCGACCATTAGTTGGCTCCGAGGCGGAATCTAAAATGCTCTCCAGGAAGTAGTTTGCCTTCTCCAATTTATCCCAAAACATCATGTAGCTCTGGGATAACTGAAATTCCTTGAGATCAATCTTGCGGGCAATGTCTACCCGGAGCACATTAAGGCCTGCAAAGAGCCAGCACCTTCCGCTCTGCTTTTGGTTGGTAATCGGGCCGGTCTCAATTTCGTGCGAAAAGGTGTGGGTCATCCGGTTTGCGGCCTCGTGATCCAGTGCTACCGCCCCAATCCCATTCTTGAGGATCGCATTCATCACTACCCGATGTTCAGGCTTCTCGCGGAATTGAGCTTGGTAGCGCGCTAACGCCTCGGCTGAGATTGCGTTTGCCTCGCTTAACGTGGTTGCCAAATAAATCCCTCCTGTCTCGAAATAGCTAGGTATCACTGGCTAACCTATTCCCGATGCAAGAGGCATTTTCCTGCCTAGACACTGAAATGTTATCCGGAATAGTGAATTTCGGGTCCAACCTGAAATCGAACCCAGGATGCGGGGAGATGACTCGTTATGTCCTGGGGATTTATGGCAGGTCCCGCGGCATGGTTTGCGAGGTACGTTATGCTACACTTTTTTCGGGGTGAATCCAGTGCCATCACGTTGGTTACGACCTCCAGGGCGCCCTCGGTCCGTGCCTACAGGTCAAACCGAAGCCGATATTCTTCTAATTGCTGCCCATCTCTTCATGACCCAAGGCTATGACGGGGTAACGATCGACGACGTGGCACACGCAGCACTCATCACTAAAGCCGCAGTCTACTACTATTTCCCGACTAAGGCCGAGCTCTTTGTCGCTGCCGTCTCGAGCCTGCTACAAACCCTTAACCGTGAGACAGCTAAGGTGCTGGCCGAGCCTATACCTCTACGCCCACGACTGGTTAAGATGGCACAAATGCACATACAAGCGGCGGACCGCCGCCTGGACTTGAATCGACTGATTGACCAGGCCTCGCCGGCTCTTGACCACCACCAACGCCAGGTTCTTTATGACGATTGGGCCGACCTGATCGGCACCTTAAAGAGCACTTTAGAATCTTCCGCACGGATCCAAGCGCCACGGTCGTGGCGGGACCCGGAGTCTCTCTGCCATGCATATATGGCGTTGTTGCCGGTTGCCGATGCGCGCGACCGAAACGGAAATAGGCTCTATACGGCAATGGCAGCCGCCAACCTGATTGTGGACTTTCTGTGGAACAGCATCGTGGGTGCCTAGCCTGATCAGAAGGCCACCGTAGGCTCTTTTGCCTTTTCGAACTGACTCATATAAAGATCGTGGTAAAACCCGTGCTTGGCGAGCAGGCCTTGATGCGTGCCTTGTTCGATGACCCGGCCGTGATTCATCACGAGAATCAGGTCGGCGTTACGGATTGTCGATAGCCGGTGCGCAATCACAAAGCTAGTGCGGCCTTGCATCAAATGGTGCATCGCATCCTGGATCAGCACTTCGGTCCGGGTGTCCACGCTACTGGTGGCCTCGTCGAGGATCATAATGGCGGGGTCGGCTAAGATCGCCCGCGCAATGGTGAGGAGTTGGCGCTGACCTTGAGAAATATTCGAGGCTTCCTCATTAAGTACGGTATCGTAGCCATCGGGTAAGGTTCGAATAAAGTGGTCAGCTCGGGCGGCTTTAGCGGCAGCAATAATCTGATCCTCGCTTACATCTTGTCCGCCGTACCCAATATTTTGACGAATCGTCCCATGAAACAACCACGTATCTTGCAGTACCATCCCGAAACTATGTCGTAGGCTACTTCTCGGCACCTGGCGGATATCTACTCCGTCCACCGTGATGGCCCCTCGGTCAACATCATAAAACCGCATTAATAAGTTCACTAAAGTGGTCTTGCCGGCACCCGTGGGTCCCACAATGGCCACCATATCGCCCGCCTTAACGGCAATGTTCATGCCGGTGATGAGAGGTTCTACGGCTTGATATTGAAAATCCACTCCGTCAAACCGGACGGCACCCGAGACCCGCCCAAGAGCGCTTAACTCGGCGTCCGTTGTCTCTTCGGGCTCATCCAAAATCTCAAACACCCGCTCGGCCGACGCCAGCGTCGACTGAATGACGTTAGAGATACTGGCCAGTTGCGTAATGGGCTGCGTAAACTGGCGGGCGTATTGTATAAACGCTTGAATGTCTCCGATGGGAAGGCTCCCGCGTATCACGAGGATGCCGCCAATAACACTGACGAGAACGTACCCAAGATTCCCAATCACGTTCATGAGCGGCATAATAATTCCCGTCACGAATTGGGCCTTCCAGCTCGACTCATAAAGTAGTTCATTGATTGAATTGAATTCCTCCACTGATTGCTGTTCCCGACCAAAGGCCTTGACAACGCTGTGCCCGGTATACATTTCCTCCACGTGGCCGTTGAGTTCCCCGAGTCTTTTTTGGCGTTGCCCAAAATAGGCCTGTGACCGCTTTGCGATGACCCGGGTTGCCACGAAACTAAGCGGCAGGGTAAGCGCAATGGCCAGCGTCATCAAGGGGCTTATCGTCAGCATCATGATAATGACGCCAACAAAGGTGATGATGGCGGTAACGGCTTGGGTCAAACTTTGTTGCAGAGTCGAACTAATATTGTCGAAATCATTAACGAATCTGCTCAAAACGTCCCCGTGGGGGTGGGTGTCAAAGTACTTAATCGGCAACCGCCCTAGTTTGTCCATGACCTGACGCCTCAGCGCATAGATGGTGCGTTGTGCCACGCCGGCCATAATGTATTGTTGGATGTAACTAAAAATCGCGCTAAGCACGTAAAGAGCCGCCAAGTAAGCCAACGCATGTACGATCTGCGTGAAGTTAACTCCGCCGCCGGGCACCCCGCGGAGCCTCTCAATATAACCTTGAAAAATATCTGTCGTTATGTTGCCCAAGACCTTAGGGCTGATAATGCTGAAGATGGTACTCACAACCGCGGCGAAAGCGACCACCGCAAGCCACAGAGCTTGAGGTCGAAAGTAGCCAAGCAAACGAAAAAGGGCTCCTTTAGCATTTTTGGCCTTTTCCACAGGCATGCCAAATCCTCCCGGCCCCCCGAATCCCCCAGGGCCACGCCATCCGGACGGCCCCGGCCGATTACCCCGATACCGCTCGTTCTGACTCATGCGATTTCCTCCTGGGACAGTTGCGATGCCACAATTTCTTTATAAACTGGCGACGATTGGAGGAGTTCCGAGTGCGTCCCCATTCCGACCACGCGGCCTTCCTCCAGGACAATGATCTGGTCGGCATCCTTCACCGTGCTGACCCGCTGCGCCACGATCAGAAGGGTGGCGTCATTTAACTCTTCTTTCAACGCCGAGCGTAAGTCGCTATCAGTGCGATAATCTAGCGCGGAAAAGCTATCATCAAAAATGTAAATTTCGGGATGCCGCACAATGGCTCGGGCAATGCAGAGGCGTTGCTTTTGACCCCCCGAGAGATTATTGCCGCCTTGCGAAATGATGGCATCAAACTGGTCAGGAAACTCTACGACAAAATTGGTGGCCTGCGCCACGTCAGCCGCATGTCGTACCATGGCGTCCGAGGCCTCTAGATTTCCATAGCGGATGTTGTCGGCAACGCTTCCGGTGAAGAGCGTGGCACGCTGTGGGACGTAGCCAATCTTGTTCCGCAAGGTCGCCTGGGTCATGTCTCGCACGTCCACCCCATCGACCCGGATTATGCCGCTGTCGACATCGTAAAACCGTGGGATAAGACTAACTAATGCGGTCTTGCCCGATCCGGTTCCCCCGATAATGGCGGTGGTCTCACCGGGACGCATCGTAAATGAAACATCAGCAATGGCCGGTTCCTCGGCCCCGGGATAGCTAAACGTCACATGAGAAAACTCCACCAGGCCGGGTCCCGGTTCGAGCAGCTTAGGGTTAAGGGGATCCGTTACCTCCGGGTTGATCGCCAAGACTTCGTTGATGCGGGCGGCTGATGCCTGTCCGCGGGGAATCATGAAGGCCATCATGGAGACCATCATCACGGCAAACATGATTTGCATCACATATTGGATAAAAGCCATCAGGCTTCCAATTTGCAGTTGTCCGGTATTGACTCGAAGGCTGCCAAACCATACGATGGCGATGGTCGAGAGGTTAATAATCACGATCATTAGGGGCATTAACGCGGCCATTATCTTGTAGACGCGTACTGAAACGTCGGTCAAATCTTGGTTGGCTCCATCGAAGCGCTGTATTTCGTAGTCCATACGGTTAAAAGAACGAATCACGCGGACCCCAGTGAGATTTTCTCGGACCACCCGATTGAGATTATCGACTTTGGTTTGCATCGCCCGAAACAAGGCAATCCCCTTACCGAGGACCAAATAAATAGCCAGGCCCAAAATGGGCATGACCACTACAATGATCCAGGAGAGACGGGCATCGGTGTACACCGCCATGATAATGCCTCCCATGGCCGTCAAAGGCGCCATCACCATCATACGGAGCATCATATTGACCAATTGCTGTACCTGCATAATGTCGTTATTGGTTCGTACGATAAGGGAGGAAGTGCCTATCTGGTCAAATTCTTGTAACGTAAACTGAGTCACGTGAGAGAACACTCGAGTTCTTAAGATTTGACCAAAACCGGCCGAAGACTTGGCTGCATAGAGGCTCGCAAATATGGAGGCAAATCCCCCGAGCACGGTCACGGCCAGCATAAACCCACCAATCGCCACGATGTATCCGATATTGCCCTTGATAATGCCAGTATCGACGATATGTGACATTAAGTTCGGTAGGTATAGACTGGATAGCGTCTGCAAGAACGTCAACAGCAACACCCACCACACAAGTCTTCGGTAGGGTCGCAGGTACCTCGTCATTAGCGTTATCACGCTCTAAGCTCCTTTGCTAGGGACCCTGACACGAACCGTTCTAATGCCCCCGCCGCTTGTCTTGGGCCATATCCAGGGATGCCACCCAGGGTGGTGGAGGATACCCCCAGCGTCAGGTCTGGCCCATGCCTCCAGTGTCGTCCCTTTTGACCAATAGTGATCCAATCCAAGCGAACAAGAGGCCTAACAATGCCCAAATCACCACGGTCGTAATAAAGGACCCAAATCGGGCACTTGCGGTGCGGAGTAGTGCCAACTGTGCCATGATTTGGGCATGGCTGGCGCTCGGATACGCCCGCTGCATGAGCCTCACCGCAGCGGACCCTTGAGGTGCATACACGACATCGCCGATGCCCAAAAGTCCTCCATAGATTAGGCCCAACAAGACCCCTTGTCGAGGGGCTTTTTGGCCACGGCGCTTAGCGTTCATTCCCGCGACGATGATCAGCACCACCATTGCCAAAAACACAACATCAGCCAGTAGCGTGCCGATTGCGGCTGTCGCCAGGGCGAAATGAATGAAGATGCCCATGGCCCCTAATAACGCTGCTAAAATGTACCATCGATTTCCGTCCGTCATCGATTGCTTCTCCTCGGTTGTCAAGCGTCTGGTACCGTCCCCGTCCTATTTAGCCCAGCGCCATCCCATAGCCCCTATCATAGCAAACCTGGACGCTACCGGGTTAAAGTTGGCGCCTCGGGGCGGTTGGATTTCTGGACCGCCTCCTTCTCCCGTGAGGTCCCCACAAACCCATAACTATCCACGTCGGCAATGGGCTGGTACCCGATCCGTCGATAGATGCGGTTTGAGGTGAGGTTGGATAGGTCGGTAAAGAGATAAACCTTTCGATAACCCCAATCTAATAAATTTTGGGTCACCTGCCGAACGAGTGCAGTGGCATATCCGTGGCCTCGTAACGCTGGCGGCGTATAGACCGGTCCAACCCGGATCCCTGTTATGGTGGGATTGCCATAGCCGACTATACACACGGGTTTGCCGTTAACTTCCGACACGGCAAATCCGGCTTGGCGGCGAGCTTGGTACAATCGCCTGACACTCCTAGCCGTGATCGCCACCACATCGGACACCTGGTGTGGCATCGCTTCACGCACAAATGCGTCCAGCCAATCTAAAATCCAGTCCTCATCACGAGTTTCGGCCTGACGCATGTTTCCTGGCGTGGTCGTCGGGGGTATGGCGATTGCAGTGAGTTCATGGATCCTTTCATGAGCTTCTAAAACCAGTCCAGATCGAGTCTTTTTTTGCCACAATCGAGCAAATTGTTGGCTTAAGGCTTGAGGACCGATGACCCCCGGAAGGGCCATGCCAAGACTGTAGAGGTCATCGACCAGGAGCTCCAACACGGCGGGTTTGCTGGACTCTGATAAAATCAGGTTGTGTCCTTTGGTTTGCAACGCGGTCAGGACCAAGTTTTGGTTCGAGTCACGGATAACCCCCGCGTATGCCATGTCGTCGCGATCTTCTGGGTGCTCCACAAAGTGCCTCAACAGTCCCAACAATAGGTTATGCACCGCCTCGTTTGCTACCAGAAAAGACCGCATCTGCGGCCACATGTCCGGCAATTGGTTTACTCGACTTAGGTAGTCAGTACGCAAATTTTGTCCCCCTTGCTCTTTGTTAGGCCTGGTACGGACCCTGACTCTTGCTCCATATGAGCTATGGGTGATTCCTCTACTCACCCCACCCGAGCGATTGGCGAATCGCGGGTAGAGTTCTACCGTAGGGATCACCGAGGGTGAACTTCGTGTAAGCAATCGTTCACCGGTAAGGACTTTAGGGAATGTATGCCAAAACGGTTTGGGATCGAGCGGCCACGATAATTCAAGAAATCCTTGGCGCTGGATGGGTCCAGATTACGCGCTACGACGGGGCTCGCGGCGAAGTCTTTATCATGGGCATCTCGCCATTTCAAATTCCCAATTTGAATCGCCTCCAAATAATCACCGACGCCTTAAAATCTCCACTAAACCCATTCTATCGCAGTCATTCGGGGTCAACCAATTTTTTGACCCGTGAGGTATATCTTGAGGGTCGCCCAATCCAGACGACCATCGACTCTTTCCTGCAAGGAATTTTAGCCCCGGAGTTATTAGCCGTCCTAACTAAGCATCAAAGCTTACATCAGGTACAAGTCAACCCGATCCAAGGTCCTCACGGCGACATCTGGGGTGCCATCCTGGCATATGGTGGTCTGAAGAGGGCGTTTGACCAGGTATACCCATGGGAAAAATTTGTGCAACTCTGTGATGAATTACTGGGCCCGCAGAGTGACGCCCCCTCGCGAGAGTCCATTCAAGAAGCCGCATGGAACTGGAACGCCCGGGCCGCCGAGCGCCGCACCCAGCACGCGGAGGTACTCAACACCGTGGTTCAGGGCCGCCTTTCGGCAGTCAACTGGCGGCTTACACAGATCCTTAACGACAATGACGACCTACCGGAAGCTATACGTGGGCCCCTGACGACAGCCCGAGAAATTGTCACCAACCTAGCCACTAACCAAGTGTATGAATTAGGCCAGGAACTCTATCCATCTCTGTTGAGAATTGGCCTACTTCCCGGGCTCAGCGCTCTCATCAATCAGAACGAGAGGGCCGAGCGGATTCTCTTATCGGCGGACGAAGAGATGCGGGTGTGGGACCATCCCTTAGACAACCGCATTGCATGGCACATTCGATTAGCTAGCTGGACCATCGCCAAGCTCCAGCTAAGGACTCTGACCGAATCTGATGCATCAGACAGTATTCGGGTCCATGCGGCCGTGAGTCAAGAATGCCTGTGGCTTCAAATCCAAGAGGATTCCCCCTCTCCTCTGAACCGGAACCCCCATCGTGCGGAGATCGATCAATGCGCTCTGTTGTGCGGTGGCACCACTTATTGGTCTGACCATGAAACCTCCTTGATGCTGATTTTACCTCTCACTTACCATGTCCTGGGTCGTTCCAAGGAGCCGATACCGGCTTCCTCAGAATAACCAAGCCGACGGTCCGCCCATTCGAAAATTTGTTCGGCCTCGATAAAACGCAAGGCCGCTTCACAGATATCGGGCCGAGATCTACTCATTCTTGCCGATTCGACAGCTCATTGGTCGACTGGAGGTTTAATATATCGAGACTTGACGAACGATTCCTGGTCCTCAAGCCAAAATATGGAAGGACTTTTTGTGGACATTGGCGAACGTTGGGAAGACGACCTTCCCTTCCAGCATTCACAGGCATTCGACGACAGAGCCTCGGAGAGGAGGCCAAACAAGAAGAAGGTATCCTACATGAAGCGGGATCTTATAGAATTTCAGCATTTTGTGGCAAATGTGCAACACGAAACTCGATGGCCCCTCGTGCAGTACGCACAATACGATCCGACCCGACATGCGGTCTCGATAGGCGCACACTGCACTGGCTCCGGTGACGACGTCCTCCAGAGACCCGCCACGAGTGCGATCGAGGATCCATGGTGGCCACTCGAAGCCAATCCCCTCTGGCTCTCCGTGTATTGCGAAGCGCAAACCATAAGGGTCTCTATCAGAGACTACATGGAGAGGTATTCGCCCATCACCGATGTGGACCGGGTAAGCCGGATTTGGCAATATGAATATGTCTCGCTAACACCGGTAAGGGTTCGGGATCTGGTGAAAGGAGCGATCCTCGCGTATTCTTCCAAGCCCTGGTCACGATTTGAAGAAATTAACTTAGCGCGCTATGCACGAGAAGCCCAAGGATTAGAACGGGTGGCCGAACTTGAGGAACGCGCCGGATTGAATGCCGCCCACCTCAAGACCTTGATGACGGAAATCACCCACCTTCAGGATCGCACTGCGCAAGCCATCGCCGACCATCTTCATGGCAAGGTGCAAAGCCACCTACTAGTGGCGTGGCATCAATTACAACAATGCCAGGAGCTACTGTACGACAATCCCCACCAGGTGCGTGAGCTGCTGAACACCTCCATGGAAATTTTGGACACGGTCCGGGAACAACAAATCCGACAACTCTGCCACGCAATTCACCCAGGCCTGATCCGAATTGCGTTAGTACCGGCCCTTAAACACTTAGTCGAACGGTTTTCGAGTTGTTTCGAGGTCGATCTCAAATTGGATTCCACAGTGAGTACGTGGGACGGTCGTCTTGACAGCCCAGTTACCGCCGAAAAGCGCATGGCGCTCTATCGGGTGGTGGAGGAGGCCCTAAGTAATCTGGTTCGTCATTCGCTTGCGACGCGAGCCGATATTGCTTTGGATGTTGATCGGCAGACGGTCCTCGAACTTAATGTCGTCGACAACGGAAAGCCCTGGAACATAGATGTAAGTGCGCCCCATTTGGGTCTTTTTAACATGATGACTCGAGCAGATGAAGTCGGAGGAACTCTTGAGTTCACACATAGCGCCCACCAAAATCAGATGGTACTGCGGATTCCCCTGGGTGAACCTCACGAGGCCGGCCAATCCCGTCGAGTGGGCCAATGATCGCGGCGAGCTCAAGCAAGAACCCGTAGGCAACCTTCTCCTAAATGCCTAGATGATTGGCGTGACGGGGCCGCCTGCCATTTAACAACAACGCCAAAAAAATCAAGTAAGACACCGCGACATCCAAGATTGCGACGCCCGGATGCCGACCGATGGTCGCATCGTAGACCCCATGAAACACCGCCACGAGCATAATAAGTCCCAGGCCCATGCGCCACCTGGCGACTCCTTGTGCGGCAATTTGGCCTATCCCCCAGGCCGCAATCCCTGCCCAAATGGCATGCAAAAACGGCGTGTAAAGAGCCCGCGTAAGGGCCGTAAAGGTCCCGATCCCAAACGCGTGACGCATTACCTCGAACGCCAATCCGCGTTCCACATAGGAGATGTTTTCTACCGCTGAAAATCCCAAACCGGAGGAAACTCCAAGCATCATGTAGCTGAGGGGAGACCAGACCTTTTTTTTGGCACGCTGCCACAGCATTACCAAAAACACCACAAGTTGCTTGGCGACTTCTTCGGTAATTCCGATGCAAAGAACGTAGGCCGGGGTAGATATTAGTACCTGTGGCGCGTTTAGGAAGCCTCGAGCCGGAGTGTGATACCAGAACGATTCGACCAGCATAGCCAGAGAGGTCCCAATTAACCCGGTGAAGATGTATGCCCCGATATCCAGGGTTAGCGGTCGTAACCGAATCTGATTAGCCAATAACGGTTGGAACACAAAAAACCAAAACAACGAAAAATAAACCATCATCCCTACCACGATGTTGACATGCAGAGCCAGCAACAAGATGGGTGCGATGGCCAGCAACAGCAACCCAAGATAGAGGCGAGATGCGGCAATCGTCGCAAGATATCGCACCGGGTTATCTGGTAGCCAACGATGAGCCACACTAAAAAGCCCACCAGTTCTCCGCAACTGGCACGTCGCGCAATGCACTTCGAGAAGAGTTTGTCCGCATTCGGCACACTGCATTCCGACACATCCTGTCGCGCCACAATTTCTACCGATCTTATCACGACATCGCGCACGCCTCCAAACTAAACACCATGGCTCGCCTGCAGGCAATAAGGCGAGCCATGGTGATTTTACTCTAATGATCGATTTATCCGCGATTGTCTCGACGTCCGGCCACCCCAATGGCTCCCGTCTGGAATTCTTCCGATGCCCCTACCGCGGTCGTGCCTTGGCTTGCGCCCGCATCTTCTGACTCATCATAAATGTAGCGTTGGCCCCGAAAAACCGAAAGAACCGCTGCCACTAGCGATAGCCCCGCCGAAAACAGGAACACCACCCGAAGCGATTTCATGAAGGCGTGGGCAATCAACGTCGGAAAGAACCGCGAAGATAGCATCAGCCGACTTTGTACGGCCGGCAAGTGAGCGATGACGGCGGTCGGAATTAGGTGCGCCAGCGGATTATAGCCCAGGAGTGACGCAAACAGCACCGCCATTGGTGGCAGATGGCTTAGGCTCACTACCATCGCATGCGGCAATGCAAACTGACTGAGGCCGTGTTGCATGGCAAAAGGAAGGTTCGCCGCGAGGGAGCCAATAATCATGGAAAAGAAGATCCCCATGCTTAACATGGTACCCGCATTCATAAAGGTGGCCCGCATCCCTGATGCAGCGCCACGATAGCGGGCAGGGACCGCGCTCATAATCGCCGAGGTGTTGGGCGATGCAAAGAGTCCTTGCCCGACACCCACCACAAAAATCCACATCGCAAACGGAAAGTAGGAAAAGTCGGCCGGTAGGGTGTTCAGCAAGAAGAACCCCGCCGCGGCCACAACCATCCCCACTGTGGCGAACCCTCGAGCCCCCCACTTATCCGACAAGCGCCCGCTTATGGGGCCTGCCACCAAAAACCCAACCATTTGGGGAATCGTATCGATGCCCGCCCGTAGCGGAGTATTAGCAAAGGAGACTCCATGAAGAGGTAGCCAGATCCCCTGCAACCAAATAATTAGAATAAAAGACAAGCCACCCCGGGCAACAGCAGCCAGTAGCATGCTGATATTGCCGATGGCGAAGGCTCGGTTTTTAAAGAGCCCGAGTTTGAACATCGGGTCCTTAACGTAGCGCTCAATGATCAAGAAGGCTATGAGCAATACCACACCAACGACCAGACTGGTAATCACAAATGGGCTGGTCCATCCCATCGGGTGATGGCCATAGGGCGTGATGCTGTAGGTAAGCCCGAGCATCACCCCCAAAAGCCCAATGGCGAAAGAAAGATTGCCCCACCAATCTAACCGACTGGGACGGCGTGCCGCAGTTTCCTTGAGCGCAATGTATGCCCACACGGTACCAAAGAGCCCAATCGGCACGTTAACCAGGAAAATCAAACGCCAGTCGATGGTCGATAGGATCCCACCCACGATTAGGCCCAAAACCCCGCCCGCAATCGCGGCAATTTGATTTAAACCCAGCGCAAATCCCCGTTCGTTAACGGGAAACGCATCGGTTAGGATGGCTGCACTATTGGCGAACAGGAAAGCGCCCCCGATCCCCTGGACGAAACGAAAGATAATCAGTTCCCATTCTCCCGCCGTGCCCACACTCGGGGTGAAGTACAACAGGATGGATCCTATGGTAAACACTAAGAACCCCATGTTGTATAACCGCACCCGGCCGTAGCTGTCGGAAATCCTCCCGAAGGAAACCAGGAGAATTGTGGTGGCCACGTTGAATCCCATTAAAATCCATAGCAAAAGACTCGTCTGGCCGGTCGCCAGGGGATCAATATGGATCCCCCTAAAAATAGCCGGTAATGAAATAATAAGTATGGTGCCGTTAATAGACGCCATCAGCACGCCAAGCGTCGTATTGGACAACGCGATCCATTTGTACCGACTACCTAAATCCATCTGGGTCAATTCTAATCCTTCCTTTCTTCGAAAATCAGCACCGCTGATTCTCCCGCACCATCGCATCCACTTGGTCCGCCAACATCTCGAGGCCGTGGCGGACCGCTTCCAAAGATTCTGCGTCCAACTCGGAAATGGCCGCAAACACTGGGCTTGTAAACCAGGGCTTGATGCCCCCTAAGACTTCTAAGCCTTCCGTAGTAATGCTGACCACTATCCGCCGCCGATCGGTGGGATCGATGGTCCGCGTAATAAATTGCCGTTGCTCCAAACGCTCCAAAACGCGCGTCAAGGATGCCGGGGCCACATGCATCTTTTTCGCTAAATCCCCCGCCAGTTCGGGTTGCAGTTTCAAAAACCGCAAGGTTTGCACGTGCGCTAGCGTTAGATGATGCGAGCGCCAAAGTTCCGCAAGCATAGGCTCCGCAAGGGCCACAACGTCCAAAAACGCGCGCATCGTGCGTCGTGCATCTTCCGAAATCTCGTGCATCTCGCGTCTACCTCCACATTCGTTTACACCTTGTTAATCATTAACAACTAATAAATTGTATTGAATTAGCAACTTCGTGTAAAGTCATTTT
>JAKAAL010000531.1 GCA_021802375.1 Bacillota bacterium
CTCATGATGCGCATGCGTTGGGGTGGAAGCTATCAAGGGATCGAGGCGATTTGGCTATTGCGCTTCTCGGCCGGGGCGATAGGCGAAGCGTATTTCATCACCGATGTGGAGCAGCATCAGGTATTTGATGAAATGGCCTGGAAGAGCTTGACCATGGATGAGGCCTTGAGCCTCATCACCTTGGTCGGGATGGTGCAATCGGCGGTGAATAACCGCTTTCCGTTCGACGGCATGGTCGGGGTGGGGTTGTGGATGGTGCTCGCCGGTGGGCGCGAAGTACAGCCGTGGATTGACAGCTCCTATCTCTTGGAGCAAGAACCCCTGTCACCCATCGAAGTGGGTTTGGCCTATATGAATGCCCTGAATAATGACGATTTTGCTGCGGGTTACGACATGTTGATGGAAGATGCCCGGCCCGCCGACATCTTGGACTACATTCGGGACAAGGTTCAGGAAGCGGCGGGTCGCGGTGAGTTGTGGCGCCTCGAGGCGGAGGTGCAGGAGGAGCAAGCGGAGGCCGTCACATTAGCCTTACACGGGTGGCATCGCGGAGAGGATGGGCTGGTTGATCGCCAGACGGAAGTTTCTCTCCGGCGCGATGATCAGGGACACTGGCGTATTGTGCGCATTCGTGTCACGCAGGAAGAACCCGTGAACGACGAAGAACTGGCGCAATATTTGGCCCGGCACATCCGCTACTTTGCCTTAATGCCGGTGATGGATATGGAGGTGCTAGCGGACTTGTTGCCTGGACCGTCGTCGCTTGATCAAGAAGGCGTCTTCCACTTTTCGCAGGGAACGGAGTTCGACTATCGTCGTCCGTTTGACATTGGGACCGCGAATGATTTGGAGTGGACGCTCCTTGCCGATGAGCCGGAATACCTCATCGTTTTTGCCCGCGATGAGGTGACCTTGCGCCGAGAAGTCGCGCGCTTGCAACAAAACCGAGCGGCCGGAGAACCGGATCGTCTGGGGACCGTGGCTTTGCCGCAGCAAGAAGTGATCAGGCACTTGGCCGAAGAGGGTCTCGACGCCCTATTCGAGTTCTTTGAAGGACTTGATTAGGGCTAAGGCTAGTCATTCCCGCACTAAATGGTCACGGTATTGATCGCGCAATGCGCGCTTCAGGAATTTTCCTACCGTGCTTTTCGGGACTTCATCAATGAATAGAATGTCGTCAGGCAATTGCCACTTGGCAAACCTCCTAGCCAGGAGCTCCAACAGGTCATCTTTTGAGGCTTGGGCGCCTTCCTTTAATACCACAAAGGCTAGCGGGCGCTCATCCCATTTCGGGTGAGGCACACCAACGACGGCCGCTTCGAAGATTGCTGGATGAGCCATCAGGGCATTTTCAAGATCCACCGACGATATCCACTCGCCGCCGCTCTTGATGACGTCCTTGGTGCGGTCGACAATATGGATGTAGCCTTCGGGGTCAATTCTTGCTACGTCTCCGGTGTGGAGCCATCCGTCACGAAACGCGTCTTGACTGCGGTCGTCGCCATAATAGGCATCGGCAATCCACGGACCCTTTAAGCACATCTCCCCGGCTGACTCGCCATCCCAAGGTAACGTTTGCCCATCTCGATCAATGCGGACGGTGAGTCCCGGAACGAGGATCCCTTGGGAAGCTTTATAGGATAATTTGTCTTCCTCGGACGCCTGGTCCAAGGTCTTCTTTAGACGAGCGACGCTGGCAATGGGGCTTGTTTCCGTCATCCCGTAGGCGTGGATAAAGGGGACGTGGAATTGCTCCTCGAACTCCCGGATGAGGGCCGGCGGGGCGGCCGATCCTCCACACACGGCTTGCCGCAAGGAAAGCGATTCTCCCGTCTTTTCGAGCACGCGGGCGATGCCCAGCCAAACCGTGGGAACCCCCGCGGCTGTAGTGACCCCTTCATCCCGGATTAAGTTCACGAGATCTTCTGACGAAGGCGCGGGTCCTGGCAAGACCAGGGTCGCACCATACCAGAGCGCAGCGAAAGGGAGACCCCAGGCGTTGACGTGAAACATGGGCACCACGGGTAATACGACATCGTCCATGGAAATACCGAATGTGTTGGCCAGCCCCAAGGTCAAACTATGAAGATAGATGGCTCGATGAGTATAGACCACGCCTTTCGGGTTTCCCGTGGTGGCGGAGGTGTAGCAAATACCTAGCGGATCGTTTTCGTCGAGATCTGGGTAGTGTGGCATAGGGGCCGCGGCAGCTACAAGCGTCTCGTAGTCATAAGCGCCAGGCACATCAGGAAGGGGACCGGAGCCCGAAAACAAAAAGGCCTCGACCGTGGTCAACCGGGACGCGATCGGAGCCAAGATGGGCCACAAGCCTCGATCCACGATTAGCGCGCGATCTTCGGCATGGTTGATAATATAGGCGATTTGCTCGGGAGCGAGACGAATGTTGATGGTATGAAGCACCGCCCCCATGGAAGGAACGCCAAAATAGGCTTCTTGGTGGACGTGGTCGTTCCAGAGAAAGGTTCCTACGCGGTCTCCGGATCGAATGCCCAACTGGTCCAACGCACCGGAGAGCCGCCGTGTGCGTAGGGCGTATTGTTCATATGTGAACCGCTCTATATGGTCCCGCCCTCGAGAGACGATTTCAGCCCGTGGAAAATAGGTTTCTGCATACTCAAATATGTGGCGCAAGGTGAGTGGCGTGTTCATCATGTTAGACTCCCTCAATTCTCAGAAAAATTACTGGTTGAATTGTAACATGGAAAATTAAGTTTTTGATAGTGGGCGGGAATTTCCTTTCTCCATGTCGAAGGCAACCTCAGGTGACGTAATGGCTAGTCGGACGTTTGATCCCGAAGGATTTCGGGCCCGGGTCGGGCCCATTTGGTTTTTGACGGTCGCAACACTCTCGCAGACCGGGATGTCTTTTGTTCAACAAGGCATTGTGGTCATGGGGGTATACTTTGCCGTCTTATATCATTTGAGCCTGGCGCAAATGGGATTGGTGACCACGGCGCTGTCGCTGGGCGTGATGGTATCGATGGTGGTGATGGGAGCCGTGGCTGACCGTTATGGGCCACCAAGGCTTCTCTTTTGGGGCGCGTTGACGATGGCCTTGTTGTCCCTAGGGCTTCTCATCGTGTCCGGATTTTATGGGGTCCTCATGGTGCTTTTCTTTCTCGGCATGGCGCTTGCGATCGCGCCCGCCTCGGGGACCAAGGCCGTCTTTACGGCCTTTCAGGATCGACCCCGTGGTATGGTGATGGGGATCCGTCAGACCGGTGTCCCCATCGGAGCCTTGTTAGCCGCCAGCTTGTTGCCGCGCCTTGTGGGGGCCGACGGATTCCCCACCGTATTTTGGCTTTTTGCCATCGAGCTTTTGGTCCTTGGGTGGACCTTTGCCGGTGTGATGGGGCCCTGGCCAAAAAGACCCCGGTCTCAACACCAAGAAGGCTTCGATTGGCGCCTATTGGGCGCCATCTGGCGTCCGGGGCTAATTGCCGTACTCATGGTGTCAGGACAGTATCTCGTGTTGGGATTTACCTTAAGCGATTTGCACCGCGTCCACCATGTAAGTTTGGCCGACGCTGGACTGGTTTTGGCCACAGCGCAACTAGGCGGCGGCATTGGTCGTGTGTTGACGGGGATTATTAGCGATCGGCTAGGAGGGCGGCGCACGCCGGTCATCATTGCCTGTGCTCTAACGGGAGCCTTGATGGCGTTCGTGGTGGCGTTGTTGCCGGCCCATGTCCCCTTTTTGCTGCTCCTCGTCATCTGGTTCGTGTTCGGAAGCGGCGCGGTGGGCTGGAATGCCCTCACCATGACCTGGGCCGGAGAGTCGGTGCCCGCCCGTCATGCCGGATTCGCCATGAGCAGCGTGGGGACCTCAGCCTTTTTGGGTTCAGCCATTTTTCCACCCCTATTCGGTGCCTTTGTTGATGCGACCGGCCATTTCAATTGGGGGTGGGCTCTACTAGGCGTGGTGTTATTGGGTGCCGCGGGGCTTACGGGTCTCTTCTCGCGCCAACTTAAGCGCGCTAAGATGGCCGACGGGTAGCGCGGGACTGTTCCCGCTCTCTGAGCTCAATCCGTCGAATTTTTCCGCTGGTTGTTTTCGGTAACGCGTCGACGAATTCGATGGCCCGAGGGTACTTATACGGGGCCGTGATGGCCTTGACGTGGGCTTGTAGCTCTTCGGCAAGCCCAGGGGTTTTTTTGTCGCCCGGGTCACGCAAAACGACGAACGCTTTGACAATGTGGCCGCGTTCCTCATCGGGGCTGGCCACCACGGCGCACTCGGCTACTTTCGGGTGTTTGACTAGGGCGTCCTCCACCTCGAACGGCCCGATGGTGTACCCAGCTGAGATAATAATGTCGTCGGCCCGGCCTTCAAACCAGATGTACCCATCCTCGTCCATCCGTCCTTGGGAA
>JAKAAL010000532.1 GCA_021802375.1 Bacillota bacterium
ATTCCAGGAAGGTGCCGCCCGGGTAAATGTGAACCCCGTAGGACTTCACGAGTTCAATTTTTTGGCGCAAAAGACGCGTGTGATAAAAGGCCGAGGTGCCGAAGGTCAATTTTAAGGAATCGACGTAATCCGAAGCCAATTCCATTAAATCACGGGTGTCGGTAAGGCCAAGCCCTTTGTCGATTACCATGGTGATCCCGCGATTACGGGGCTTTTTAATGCGGTCCGCGATCGGAAAATCTAAAATATCCAACCATGCCTTGTTGTCGTCGTTGGTCACTCGCGTCGCCTCCACTGTACTCAACTTCATAAGTCACCATATTCAATCCAATTGTTGGAGGTGACGGCGAATATTTTGTGCATCGGGCCGTAGAAAACGGACAGGTTAATACGTGTCGCGATTTTTAGAAATGGAGGCATGGGTAATGGCTCAACAGGGGGCATCACATGATGGTCAACGACTAAAGTTAGCCGTGTTATGCACGGTGCCGTTTATTATGGTACTCGGTAATTCCATGCTGATCCCGGTATTGCCCAAGATGATGAAGGTTATGCATCTGTCCCTCTTTCAAGTTGGGTTGGTCATCACCATCTTCTCAATTCCTGCTGGTATCATCATCCCGATTGCGGGGGCATTATCGGATCGCATAGGCCGTAAGGTGATCATGGTACCCGCGTTGTTAGTATACGGTATCGGTGGACTCGGGGCCGGGGCATCGGCATGGTTTTTGCCCCATCCCTTCCCTTTTATTATGGGATTTCGTTTGCTCCAAGGAATTGGCGCCGGGGGCACCTATCAATTGGCTATGGCTGTGGCTGGTGACATGTTTCAAGGCCAATCACGGGCCGGCGCCTTAGGGGTGCTCGAGGCCTCTAATGGGCTCGGAAAAGTGGTCTCCCCGATCGCCGGGTCGGCTATCGCCCTCCTCATCTGGTTTGCTCCATTTTTTGTCTATGGCATCTTGTCGTTCCCTGTAGCCGCTCTGGTCTGGTTTGTGATCAAAGATCCCAAAAGCCTCCATGCATCGGGGGGATTGAACCAATACTGGAACGGACTGACTAAGACCTTATCGCAAAAAGCGGGATCCATCGTCGCCACATTTTTAGGAGGCGCCGTAGTCTTATTTATCCTTTTCGGGGTGCTTAGTTATTTGGCCGATATCCTCGAAAAGACTTTTCGGTACGGTGAGTTTACGCGTGGGCTCTTAATCGCGATTCCGGTTCTGGGTTCTGCCATCACGTCATTTGTTTCGGGAACTTTATTGCAAAAAAGACTGGCCCAGTGGTCGCGGCCGATTGTGGTAGGTGGTTTGGCGCTAATCGCCTTAGCAATGGCAATAGAACCGTTTTTCGCCACCAAGACCCCCTGGCTGGCATTAGGCATTTTGGTATTTCAAGGGGTGGGCACCGGGTCGGTCCTACCAGCTATCAACACGTTGGTCACCAGTGCGACGACCGCCAAGGAACGTGGTGTGGTAACGAGCCTGTACGGCAGCGTGCGATTCTTTGGTGTGGCACTGGGCCCCCCGCTCTTTGCTATGGCCATGACACATAAGTACGTCGTGTTTTGGGCTGCCTCAGGTCTAGCCTTGGGCACCGGAATCTTGTCGTGGTTTCTGATTAATGAAAAGAAAATGTTACCCAAAAAAATGCGTGGCGGAGGCGACGACACCGAAGAAAAATCACGCGCATTTTCCGCTCCGAAAAGACACCCTTCGCGAGATAAATTGACGTAGATCCCGAGTTTGAGGATAGCCCCCTTCTGGAATACTTAGTATTCCTATTCCAACCATGTTGGCGGTGAGCTCATCGGCGATATCGCGTGCGCATGACCACCACAAACCGTCACTGGCGCGACATTTCCACACGGACAATTGCGGTACGGTCGGTGGTGACCCGGTTTAACGGGCGATTGCAATGGCCGAGAACATCCTCGTCAACGGTAAGGATTCCGACACAAATGATGATCCAAACCTTTCTAGGTTAAAGCGACGAGCCCCGGTCATACTAACAATACTTCAGCAACGAGGAGGTGAGACAGATGGCACGAGGAAGCAACACGGGCAACCGCGCATTGGTGCAAGGTGCTCAAAAAGCCCTCGATCAGTTTAAGTACGAAATCGCCCACGAGTTAGGTCTACAAGGCGTAGATGATGGCTACTGGGGTGATGTTCCAGCCCGTCAATGCGGGGCTGTGGGAGGTCACATGGTACGTAAGATGATCGAGATGGCGGAACAAAACCTGGCCGGCCGTGGTCGGTAACTTCTTCATCAGGTCTCCTACATGAGAGTTGCACCGAAACCTAAAAATGGACGGCCCCGCCGTCCATTTTTGTTGGCTCTTACGTTCCATCGAACGGCTTGCCGCCCACTCCGGTTCCGTGCGTGATACCAACCTTCAAAAAGGGACCAGCCTGACAAGCAACGACTGATTTCACCTCAACAGGGAGTCGCCCCATTTCGAGCGCTGTGCGTTCAACCTCCATTGGAACTAGGGTAACTTGGCTCTGCGACACTTGTGCCGGTGCCCGTCGCCCAAACGTATCCGGGTGACCCACCATGGATCCCGTTTCGTCTCGGCCAGGAGGAATGCGATTGGGAGGTTGAGTCTCGCGGCAGACCCTGATTGCCCTTGAACACGGGCGTACGTAAGGCCCCGGGGACGCTCGAATAGGTCGCAACCCGCATCTCAGCCAATGGCGATGGCTCGCTGACGAGGTCCCGACCTTTTTGGCCTTTGTGGTATGTGCCGTTCTTAAACTCGCCTAAGCCCACTCGCTGCGGTCGAGTCGAGGTTGTAGCGCGCGGTTGAGGGCCTCAGATAGGACGTCGGCCATATCGTTAATGAGGACATCGATTTCTTTCGGGGTCACCATCAAATCCCCTAGCTGTGGGCCTAACACCTCATCGATTAAACCTTTTTGCTCGGGCTGATCCATTTGTTGAAGTATCTTGTAGAAGGTGACATCACCGGCGAGTTGTTGGGTCAAAAGATGCACCGCTTCCTGCGCGATGCTGACCGACTGTACCACCGTACACACTCCAATCGCGGTCACTGGAACTCCCAGGGACTCTTCGGTTACCCCCTGGCGTCGATTGCCTACTCCCGATCCCGGGTGGATGCCGGTGTCGGCAATTTGCACACTGCCTACCAAGCGATCCAAATTGCGGGCGGCCAAGGCGTCTATGGCGATAACCAGGTTGGGATGGACTTCGCGTACAATGCCCCGGATGATGTCCAAAGTCTCAATGCCGGTAGTACCCAAAACGCCGGGTGCCACCGCCGCGACCGGTCGCATACGGGTTTTTATATCTTCGGGTACCACATCCGACAAATGGCGTGTGACCAGGAGGCGATCCACCACACGAGGTCCCAAGGCATCAGGCGTCGCGTTCCAATTTCCAAGACCTACCACCAAGACAGTTGTGTCCATGGCGTTTGGCAAGAGTGCCTTAAGTTGATCGGTAATCACGCCAATGAGCCCTTCTTTAAGGTCGGGGTCTCGGTCTTTAAACGTGGGCACGTCGAGAGTAATGTAATGTCCGCGCGGCTTACCCATGAGCTTCTCGGCAGATTCCTCGTAAATTTCGACTTCCGTAATTTGGACTCCACGATCACTAAGATTGCGCACGCGGACACCGGGGATTTCCTTGTGCGACTCGCCGCGTACGATGTCTCGTGCTTCGATCGCCATGTCAGTCCGCACCTGAATAGGATGAAACACCGATTTTGGGGTATGTCTAGACATAAATTCCTCCTCGGTTACTACGATGCTGCCAAGTAGCATGCCCAGGACGCCAGGGCCCTATCCAGGGGATACCGGCGGGGCCTTCCGTGTGTAACGCCATCGGTTGCGATGTCGATGACTTCTACGACTGGTGAGTACGAGAGCTAGGAGAAGACCGAGATACCGGGCAACGAGCACGGGCCCAACAAACGTCCGCACAAACTGCGGAAGTGAGGGATTATTGGTTGTCCCGAGGCCTAACCAGCGCATGGCGAGCCAAAAGTCCAGGAGACCCACCAAGTTCAACAGGACCAAGAGCCCGCCGTCAGCCCCCATCCATAGCGTAGCCGCATAGACCCAGAGCACGTACTGAGGGCTATAGACTTTATTACACAAAAACCACCAGGTAAGCGCGGTGGCTACGACTCCGGCGGGGTGCCACCGGTATCGCCGCATTAAGACCAAGAGTAAAATTCCTCCGGCCAAGGTCAACCCCGCGCTAAGAAGATCCACGGCGCCTAAATGTAGGACCCCTACTTGAATTAGCCAGCGATAAAGTCCGGGGTCGGGTTTCCGTCCGCTGTTGTAGCTAAAGAAGTGGGACCAACCCGACGTGGCAAGTAGCGCAAACGGGAGGTTGGTGGCCGCCACGGCAATCCCCAG
>JAKAAL010000533.1 GCA_021802375.1 Bacillota bacterium
TCGCCCACGAGGGCGGCATGCACCGCCCAGCAGTCGGTGGACCAGCGAATCCCGGCATCCAAGGCTTGATCCCACCAGGGCGACGTGGAGCGCCCCTGCATGAGCAAGATGTCCCCCGGTTGGAGGGCCTGCGTCTGATAAGCCACGATCCGGCCCTCCTTAGGGTTTGGGGGCGCCCCACGCCAACTGATCCAACCACGCCGTGAGAATCGGACTCCCCCAGCCGGTCACCCAATCGTACCCGGCCTGCGCTTGATACCCCGTCACGGAATCAAACGTGTTGTTGCCGAGCGTAATGTCTTTACAGATCGGAATGTGCCGCCGTTGCAAATCATACAAAACGGGATTGATGAAGCCTAAGGGATGAAACCCCGCGAGACGCCGCGCATGATTAATGCGAGTCAGGAGCCCAGCCACCACGGGTGCCGCCCAACTGGTGCCGCCGACGATAGCGGACTGCCCGTTGATGACGAAGAAAGCTGGAGCCAACGGATCGGCACATGCGGCGAGATCGGGCACTTGGCGTTTGCCCACGGTGCCGAATTGGTAACTCGGCTCGGTAAATTCCTGCGAGAAACCTCCTCCGGACGCCCCCATGCCAAACCAGTTCGTCCACGCCCATTCGGGGCCATAGGTGACGTTATTGGCAAATAAGGTCGTGCCGCCGACACTCAAGGCGTGCGGACAACTGGCCGGGGCACACGCTTGCGCGACTTGGGGATAATGGGGCGCATGATCGCCAAAGGCCCCTTGATCGCCGCTGGACACCACGACGGTACACCCCTTGTTGCCTAAATCCTGCATCGCCAGTTCCCACGCTTGCAGATCGCCCGGCGTAAACGAGGATTCCATATTGCCGTAACTAATCGATAGAATATGCGGCGGATCGGGCTGTGCAGCAATAAAATTCAACATTTCCGTGACTTCGAGGCCCCATGCCGCAAAAGCTTGCGTGGCCGAATTAGGATTCACCGGAGTGCCGGGTGCGCCTTGGTAGACGGTAATCGCTGCGCCAGGGGCCATGCCATGCGCCCACTGCACATCCAAATTCGCTTCGGTGCCGATTCCCCCGGATGGCACATAACCCCCCACATTGACTACGGTTGGCGTAATGGCCGGAAGGCCCAACAACGAGCAGAACAAATCCAAGTCGGACTGCGCGAAGTCTTGGCCCCATTCACAAATCCCGATGGTTTCTCCCGCGCCATCCCACGGGACATCCGCTTCATACGCTGCCAGAATATTGGCCGGGGTGTAACCGGGACTGCTCAACCCATTATTATAGACAATGGGGGGAAAGCCTTCGACGTTGGCGACGGAATGCGATCCCGGGGGATACACATGCATATGATGCAGGTGCCCTTGGGTAGAGAGGCCGCTCACGTGCTGAATGCAAGCGGGGAGTGTCGGCTCACTGGCCGTATGCCAGCCCTGCGTGATCGACTCCCATGTGACGTGCAAGGCTTTCTCTATCGTCGCCAGGTCCGTTTCCACGCGGACCATGCGATTCACCGTGCGGATAAGCGTCATTCCCTGTGTTTTGGCCCAGGCTTCAACCTCTCGCACGTCGTGGCGAGCTATCAATCCAATCTGCATAATGTGCCTCCTTGGGATAAGCAGAGCGTGCTAGGGAAAAAGATGTCCCCGACACGCTCTGATCGCGTTACTTGGTTGATACAGGGGGGGTTAACGCATCCAATTTCGCTAACAAGGCTTGCATCATCCCGGTCACGGTGTCCAAGGTGGCCCGTGCATCCATCTTATCGGTCGTATTCGCGCCAGACAAGATCTGGAGTTGGACGGTATGCAAGTCATCAAGATGGCGCAGAGATTGATGGAACAATTCATCGGCGTGCTTGAGAGTTTGTTGCTGATCTTGCGTCCCAAAAGCCACATTCTGCTGCTGCTGTTGAGCCAGCGTCATGTTCGCATGACCATTCATGAGGGCCGTTTCGTTAAATTGTGTATAGGCTTTTTCCGCGGCCGAATAGGCGGCGCGGCCCCGTTGTCCGTCGACTTCGCCCGTCCAATGCACATAATCAAAGTTATCCGCTTGGAGATCTTGGTTGTGCATGTCTTCGTCTTTACGATATTCCATGAAAGGATCCTCCTTTAGACAATGCGGATGTCCGAGTGTGCCTTACCCCCATCCGTCAAAGATAAGGCACCGTAAAAAAGGATTCGTCGCTTTGAAATGCAGGCGGTCACGCGAGATTCGGTAGCGTGCTGGCAGCTTGAGCGTACGCTTGCATGGCAGTCAGAGCTTGTGGAGCTTGGGTTTGAAGTTCTTTGTAGGGGAAAATGGGGTTGCCACTGCTGTCTAGCAGATCGGCCCACGCCACGAGGTGGCCCTGGACATTGGAGGTCCAATTGCTAATCGCAGTGGATTCCGCACTCGTCAAGCTCAGCGGACTGTAGCTACTCGCCTGCAACATCGGCAGGATTTTCTCGGTCAGTAACCGATTCGTGATACTGACAGTCACCATCAAATTTTGCAAGGATTCGGTTAGGACCGCAATTTGCGTTTGCGGCGTTAGACCGAGGTAAAAGGCCCTTAAATACGCGAGACTACCTTCACCGGCGGGGGCAATCAATACCGGGGTACTGCTACTTGATGCGATGGCTTGTACCCCCACCGTTAATGCATCCCCCGATGCTGTCATAATGGTGCTGCCGACCGTATTACTAGCCGTATAGGTGATTGGCACCGCTACCTGTTGCAAACTCTCATGCACCGTATAGGCATACGAAGCGGTGTGGCTCGACGATAGCGTTAGCGAGGTTGTGCTCGAACCCACTGCCACATCAACATGTGCTGGATAACTCCATCCCGACGGGGGCGTCTCCACATACGTAAAACTTATCGTATCGGTTACCGTTGTGGTCCCTGAACTTGTAGAGGAACTAGATGCAACACTTAGCGCAGGCCAGGGTACAATCGCTGTCCCATTCCACCAATACGCAGTCGGGTCATTGAGGCACATAGTCGCATGTGTCGCGGTATCCTCAACTTGTACTACGGTTTGTCCCGAGCCTGCTGTGGGCTGTCCTGGTTGCGCATGTAGGATATGCCCATCCGTACTATTTGTGACAAGATACATTTTTCCCCCTCCTCACAACATCACCGTCTTGGCATGGCGCACCCTCACATTTTTGGCAAAGCGCAATTCCAGATTCGGGTGATCCTGCCAATAATGGATATCCTCACCCAGCGCATCGGCATGAAACACATAATCGGATTCGACGGGGCAGTAACACAGGCCAAATCCCGTCGCGTCTATCGGAGCCCAATTTGGTAGACTTTCAATCCCCTTATCCGTAAACCGATGGACCTTCCCGTCCTCCATCCGCTTCATGAGAACGTGTTCCCCTGTGTTAATCCGATAGTCGATAGTGGTCGCCATGCCATGCTGTTCGGAAAAACGAATCATCTCAGCGACAGCGGGAGCTTGATTAGGCGGCAGCCATATATCGTTATCCCACCAGAGCACCCAATGATCCTGCACGCCGTGTTCTCGACGAATTCCTTGCATGACCGCATTCCGCGCACGAGGAATATTCGATCCCACCCCGGTGATAAACTCTACAGGACGGTCGAGATAGTCCCCCACTCGTGATAAAGTCACCACGCTCAAAACCATTCCCATTTCATCGCGTGATGGGCAGCCAACAATTAAGGGCTTCAATTGTCCGACTCCCCGCGATACGCCATGCCTACGGGAATGTTCGCTTGTTCATGCAACTCCAACGCCCGTTCGAGGGCTAAGTCATAGATTTGCCCATCCACGCGGGATTCCACGATACTCGCAATGTGGGCTTCCGCCGCTTTCTTCCAGTAGTGTTCATGGTTCGGATCGGGGTGGAGAGGAAGCTTGCCTGGCACATACGCTTGATACGGTTGGTAGTGGTGGAGTTTCCCATCGTGCATCAAAAAATACACCATATGGCCCTTTCTGAACGCTTCTTGTGTGGCCCGACCTATCCCGTCTTTATCGTGATCCCACCGTTCGCGTTCGCCATAAGGGGGATCACCCTGTCCATCCCATTCCAAGACGTCCCAATGCTTCAATTCTTCCGTCTCTAAGGCTTCACGGTCGATCTCACGCAACGCCTGTTTAGTGAGATCTGTACGCAAGATCATTCCTCGACGCGCAGCGGCCGTAATAATATCAATAGTTCGTACCATAGTGGCTCCTCCTTTAATAAATATACGCATTGTTCGTCGCGAGATAGTTCGTGACCACGTGCCCATCAATAGCAAATGTGAGATTCGCACTACTGTCATAGGCCGCTGCTAAACCTTCCCGCGCTATGAGATCCGCGGCTTCTGCGGTCCACGCATTGCTCGCATGCGAATAGGCATTGTTCGTCGCGGGATAGTTCGTGACC
>JAKAAL010000534.1 GCA_021802375.1 Bacillota bacterium
ACGCGATCTCCAGGATCGAGGCGAAAGGTAGCGCCTTCCACCAAGGTGCGCTCTGCTACCATGAGTTTTAGGTCTTGTATCCGCATCCAGGCCACCGTACTACCTCGCTATCTTTAATTCCCTTAACCCCAAAGGGGTTTAGGCAGTGCTTTGATTATATCGGATTATTCTCATCGCCACTTTGCCTGATCCTGATTAAGTCGCTTACGTAAATGAATGGTCGGTGGTACCATGAACAAGATGGTGGCGATGGGAGGATAAATGATGGCCGCTAAGTTCTGGAGAAGTTGGCAGACGTTAAGTCACGTTGCGCGGCAATTAATGGCCGCCAGATTTCTTCGCAGTATCGCCCAAGGCGCCCTTGGAGTGGACTTTACGTTATATCTGGCCGCTCGTCACTGGAGTGCCGCCGAGGTGGGCTTGTTATTAATGGCCGGAGGACTTTCAGGAGCCGGTCTCAGTGTTTTGGTAGGAACGGTAAGCGACCGTATCGGACGCCGCATCTTTTTGTTGATTTATGAGGTAGGACTCATGATCGGCACTGCCGCCGTTATCGTATTCCCCGTGTCCTGGATTTTAGTGCTTACCGCTGCCCTGTTTGGCTTTGGCCGAGGTGCCAATGGTTCCTCGGGGCCGTTCGCGCCGGCGGAACAAGCTTGGCTGGCGCAGTCGGTGCCGAGTCAAACACGGGGCAAGATTTTCAGCTTTAATGCGGGCCTTCAGTTCTGGGGCATGGGCCTCGGCTCCCTACTTGCCGGGATATTACCGCATATGGTGAAGGCCTTTTCAGGTGCCGCCATCTATCTTCCAGTCTTTGGTCTTACTCTGGTGATGGCCATAATCAATCTCGTGCAAATTGCCAGTCTTCGTGAACAGGTGCCAGAAGCACCTCGAACTTTAGATTCGGCTGAGGAACACAAGGAGCAAGAGAGCGTCCATCATCAGGAGAATAGGGCGTTGATGCTACTGACCGGAGTGAACATGGTCAACTCCCTAGGTATCGGTTTGGTGGCCCCACTTTTACCCTACTGGTTTCATTTGAAGTTTGGTGTAGGTCCCGGCGCGATCGGCTCGGTGTACGCCCTAGCATTTTTTCTCACAGGAATTTCTTCGCTGATGGTTGGAAAACTCTCTGAGAAGTTCGGATTGATTCGGGCCATTGTGCTTCCGCGCGTGCTGGGCGTGGCCCTCTTGATTGCTATTCCGTTGATGCCCGCCTTCTCCTATGCCGCTGTTTTGTACGTGGCTCGTTCGATCGTCAATCGCGGCTCGGTCGGAGCTCGGCAAGCCTTTAGCGTTGGATTGGTGCGAGATCATCGCCGAGGCTTGGCCAGTAGCTTGAATGCCGTTTCTTGGAGTGTGCCCGCCGCTCTCGGACCTGCCATCGGTGGCTGGCTTATCGGCTTAGGGGCTTTGACGTGGCCATTTGGACTGGCCGCCGGACTGCAACTGCTCTATGTCGTACTGTTCCCGCTGTTGATGGGAAGATACGAACCACCGAAACCGGCCCTATCTGAGAGGAGTGGATAGTCCGCGGAGAACCAGCGGCGCTCACCCACGCTGTGATAGGTGGTGCGGAGTGCACGGTACCGTCCTAGACGCTAGTATGCCAACCGGGTGCCTCAAGCGATCCCAACCTATGCGTCGTCCGAAGCGGATGCCGCGTCTGGCGATACCACGAGTTTGACCACCGTCCGACGGTCTTAAGCAGATCCCGGATAGCATAATCAGGATCTGTCGCCTTTAGACGGTATGCCTCGTGCGGCAAAAAGTTTCTTGTAACCTGAAAGCCCGTCAGATGCCACTTCACCTATAAACCGCTTCGTTCGCTCGACCGATGCCGGCGACGAAACCTTCTATCTGGTCGGCGTGGTGGAGGTCCACAGCCGCCCTCGCTTCCGATGATGGGGTGCGCGTAGACCTGAACATGGCGAACATTGCTGCCGATTCGGACGGACAGACCTACTCTGGCGGCCAAGTCAACAACTTCCCCAAGGCATATCACGGCGAAACTCCGCCAAGCGCCTGCTGAAGAAGCACCATCGCAAGGAGCAATGGGTTGCACCGAACGAGAATCACCGCATCGCCAAACAACTAGGGACTTAAGCCAAAGACGCGAGGCGCGGAATCGTTCTGGAAGACTTGACGGGCATCCCCGAGCGGACCCCGTTTGGCCAACATCGTTGGGCATTTTACCCGTCGCGGACGTTTATCGAAATAAAACGGGCTTGCCCGATGTGCGGTGACGACGGACGATCTACGTGATATTTGGCGGACGTGTTCCAAGTGCAACTTGACCGATAAGCGCAGTGGTGCAAGCCAAGCCGCCGTTCAGTGGATTGGACGTGGCTTGGCTGGGCGTGCCGTCAACCATCCGGACGGCGGGGCCTGCCTTCAAGTAGACACCTGCAAGCTCCGTCCTTTAGGGCGAAGCCGTTAACCAAATGGCGCACGCTCTCACCATTAGGAAGCGGGCCCTCATCACGATTTAGCCCCTACAGAGCCGATCTGTTTTCCGGTCTTTAGGCCACCTTGAGAATTTGTTGACTCACCCCCGCTTGCAGTAAGGCGTAGTTCTCATTATCTTTTACCGCTTGGTGGTTTAATTCGAAGCGAAGGAAACGTCCTTGGGCAAAGAAATACTGGAAAATGGGGTACAAGCCCACGTTGTAAAGATTTTTCGCGTAAGGCTTCGTACTTAACTTTGTTAAGCCCTTTGATCGGGTTACTTTGTGTTAAGTACACCTAAAGTCACATTCTTTCTACAACTATAAGAGCGTGTCCATACCAAAGATTCGGCTAGCGGCGAGCACCTTATATCCCCATGCCTAAAGGCAGGGGAGGTTCCGGCAATACGATAATGCAATCTAGTGACCCGCAACGCACAAGGTGTTAGCGCAGCCTAATGGCGCCAATGTTTAATGACCTGTCGCAATCACGTTAAGTCCTTGTGTCGCCGCGTGATTCTTTTTACGTCACGCGTAAATCGGTTCGTCGTGCGTATCGTCAATGCCATGGGGACGAGCTAGGACTTCCACGGCTCAAAAAGATCCTTTGTCGTAGCGAAGGTATTTCCGCCACCGCAAGCAATATCTTGCAGGGCTTGCACGGTCGCCTTGTTGGGAATATCCACCGAAAATGGTGGCCGTTCCTCCTCCGCGATTCGAAGAAACGTGAGGCGAATAAGATCCGACGCAGTGAGCCCCAATTTGTCCGACACGGCGATCGCACGGTCCTTCGTATCCGCAGGAATACGTGCACGGACCACAGCATCCGACGTCATCATGACACCCTCCCTTGGCCAAAGATTATGCCCTAGTCGTAGCCACAATGTTACTACGTGTCAAGCCGGCTGGCCGCAGCCTAGTCAACCGTGCGATGAGGGTGAAGGACGGCGGCGGGCCAAGCTCGATTGGCATCGCGAATGGCCTTCCACAGCGCCGTGGAATCCGCGTCGTCTTCCAGGTAAGGCATGGGCATAGGAATGACCCAGGAACGGTTTAAGTCGTCGTAGCGCAGCAAACGCAGTTCGCTTGCGCCGTGAAATCCCTCGGCGTCATAGTCTTCTCAGAGACAGATGAGGCTGTCGAGGGCAATTCGGGGGCCTTAGAGGGTACCGTGCGACGGCCAAAGTCGATGGCATCGGTCCGGTCTATGGATCGGGCATTGTGGCCGAAATTGGGCTCATCGCCCGATTCCCCTCGGATGACGCAGTCGCGAAATATGCTGGCCTGACGTGGCGTACGCATCAGTTGGGCACATTCGACGCGGTCGGGCAATCTTATTTGCGGTATTACCTGGTCGAGGCGGCCGACCGGGTGCGTGTGCGCAACCCGGAGTTCGAAGCCTTTTACCTTCGCAAATATGCTCGTGCTGATCGCATGAACGCTGACCGGCGTGATCTGCGGGCTGCCGACCCGAGGTCAACTTTATGATGGAAGGAGATTCGGTTCGTAACACCGTTGCTTGGTAGGCCATTGCCGGTTTTATCCCTGCCATTAACTGGCTTCTAAAACCGGTTAGGACTCGGTCAAAAAATGGTGCTTGACTTTTTACCGCGGGTCTTCATCAAGGCATGCTACATCCGATAGCTCTCCCCTTCAAAGACCAGTAAATGGCCGTGATGCGCGAGTCGGTCGATCATGGTGACGGTTATTTGGTCATCGGTAAAGATGTTCCCTACTTCGAGAATTCCAAGTTGGTCGTGAGGATTAAACTCCGCGTTTCATAGCTGTCCGCCACGACCCGCAAGAGGAGATGAGCCTGCTCCCGGTCAATCGGCAGGTAGTAGGCCAAGCCTTCGGAGCGGCTGTCCCTTGCGGGACCTCGTTTCCGAATGTTCGTCTCCGAACCGTACGTACACCTGTCGATGTATACGGCTCTCCATT
>JAKAAL010000535.1 GCA_021802375.1 Bacillota bacterium
GGCAGTTAGACAACGAACTCATGGTGGTGGTGTGCCAAATGTCTTGAGGGCAAGGAGCGGTATTGGGTTGGGGACACCAGGTAAGGCGTGCGTAGTGCCGTGGTACGACCACGAGCAACCACTGATCTTGGTGATGTCGGGCAAATGCCAACACGTGATCCGCCTGGGGGCCCTCTGCCGCTAATCCTTGATACGTTCCGTGCTCGAAGAGTCCGGCGTTGTGGTGACGGAGTTTAAGCGCTTCATGGGTGACATAGAGTTTGAGGCGACCATCGTCCCAATGGGTGAGAAGCTCTTTAAGCGAGGGAGGATTGGTGGTGATCTGATCGAGTAATTGTTGCCGACGGGAAAAGTCGACAGGGCGCCGGTTGTCAGGATCGGTAAGGGAAAGGTCCCAAAGTTCGGACCCCTGATAGAAGTCGGGAACGCCGGGTGCCAAGGTTTTTAGGAGAACTTGGGACAACGAACTGAAGGCTCCATAATAGGACACTATCTGGACAAAGGGTCGTAAGGCATCGTGCATGTCTTTATGGGTGAAGAGTTTGTCAACAAATCGATGGAGCGCCTGTTCGTAGCCAATGTGGGGATGAACCCAGTCGGAATGGATTTTTGCTTCGCGGACTGCCTTTTCGATGTATAACTGGAGTCGGGTGACAAAGCCGGGAACCTCGGCCTCGCGCAATGGATAGGCTCCTACCAGAGATTGAAAGAGGAGATATTCCGTGGCCGGGTCCGGTACCCGGATGTTGTCTACAACTTCGAAGAAAGATTGGCAACGGTCATGCCAATCTGTCACCGTTGTCTGCCAAAGCAGAGGAATTTCACTTAAAATCCCAAGACGGGCGCGGACATCCTCACTGCGCTTGGTGTCATGGGTGGAGGTGGCATTCAGGGTAAACGGATGGGTCGCTTGGCGATCACGGATCATTGCATGAAATGCGTTGGGGTGTAGCCCTTCGGAAGATAAATCGCCGCCCACCTCATTGAGGCACGTGAGTCGGTGGTAGCGATAGAGGGCGGTGTCTTCGAACCCTTTGGCATGAATCGGGCCGGTCAGCTGCTGCCACCGCATCGTCCAGTCTCGACAAGCTTTTCGCTGTTGTTGGGTCAGGTTCTGATCCTCGACATGGAGGAGCACGCGTTCTAGGAGCATCCACGTAGCGGCCGGAAGGTGCCCATGCCGTTCGCGTGCGCGTTGGATCGCATCTTTTAAGATGTTTCGATCCCATGAGGAAACAGGCCCTTGATTAAGATACGTCCGATAAATGGGAAGAGACAGTGTCAGGGCTGCGATAGCCTCTCTGATCTCCAAAATGGTAAGGTCGTGTCCCCAACGGTCTTCTCTTGCAATTGGCAACAATCGCCGAACCAAGCGATCCAGCTCTGACCGGAATAAATCGGTAAGCACTTGCTGTTTTCCCCATTCTACGGCCGATCCAGGGGAGCTTGCGTCGTGCCAACTGCCATAGAGAGACGTTAAAGACGCTAAGCCCTCCGGGTCCAGAAGTACGGCCATGGCGGCGTTTAAAAAGTCATAACCGGTAGTTCCCGCAACGGGCCAACTGGGGGCTAAGGATTCACCAGATCCTAAAACTTTTTCCACGAGGAGATAGTCGGTGGAGGCGGCGCTCCCTAATCGGGAAAAGAGCTTCTGCAGATAGGATTGGGGATCATAGAGACCATCAATGTGATCGATGCGAAATCCATAGACCATGGGGCGCTTAGCCAGTGCCAGGAGTAGAGCATGCACGTATTCGAACACCTGCTCGTGTTCGATCGACACCGCTGGCAAGTCGTTGATGTCGAAAAATCGTCGGTAATTACCTTCACTAGAGGCGAGCTTAAAATGGACTAAGCGCCACGGTTGCCCGCGCAAGAGTTGCTCTAGCCGACTCCAACTCTGAGGTTGCCCCTGGACCCCATTCCAGCGGGAGAGGACGTGGTGGACATCTCGAGTGACACTAGGATGTTGGCTCAGCCAATGATAGAGGGTCGCCGCGGCGGTCGCCCCGCCCAGCGCGTCGGGACGGCCGAGGCGCCGCCAAAGGTCGTAGAGCTGGTAGCGTGCTTTTTTCTGACCCTGGCGAAATAAGGTGTGGAGCACTAGAGCTAAAATGGGGCGCCAGGATCGGGGGGTGAGGGGGAACTGTTTGTCGTAATAGGTGAGTACAAAGCCCGAGGAGTTCTCGAGTTCGATGCGTAAGGTCCCGGCTTCCAGTTCTTCGCCGAAGGGGCGTGCCAAGTAGGGTAATACCACCTGGTGGTTGGCACCCGGCGCCTCCCAATCGATATCAAAAAAACTGGCAACGGGGGAGGCTTTGCCATGTACTAAAAGATCCCACCACCAGCGGTTATCTCTGTCGGCTGCCATATGATTTGGCACCACATCCAGTATGACCCCCATGTGATGGGTCTTTAGACTTTCTAACAAATGATCGAGTGCGGGGTTTCCCCCTAATTCCGGATTCACGGCGTTGGGATCGGTGACGTCATACCCATGCTGGCTACCCTTTCGTGCTTGGAAGATAGGAGAAAGGTAGAGGGTATCGATTCCCAATTGCTTGAGGTAGGGGACCAGCCTCTCAGCATCCTCCAGCGTGAAGTTTTGATTTAACTGCAATCGGTACGTCGCCTGGGGTGTCGTCATGGCGTAGCCTCCCAGTATATATTGAGGGAAGGTGCCAGCGCATAAAAGTGTTGAACCCATTCTGGATTGAGATCGATGGACTGGGTGCCTTGCACCGTGCGTTTAGCCAGGCGATAGTAAAGGGTTTGCAGCGTCCGTAAATCCAGATCGAATGGGAGATTCCCTGCGATAGTGAGCGCCTCTTGTAGCGTTAATAGCGGCTCAAGGTTACCAAGCTGTCGTTGCATGATGCGACCCATGGCCGCCAGGCTTTCCGCAGCGGCAAAGGCGAGCACCGGAACGTTGAGTAGTTCCGTCCAATTCTTCGATTCGTCGAGGATCCGGCTGATGGTGACCGCGTCCCAATGCGCTGCGCGTAAGGATCGTTCAAGATCCCGATTGAGCACCCATTCGATCGATAACGACAGCACTTTGGGGATCGGAATTTGGGCGCTTTGCAAAAGGGTGGCCAATGGGGCGTGGCGTTCATACATGTGACTCAGGGTCGACTCCGCTTCGGTTAGACTATCGGACAAGATTTTCTCCAAAAGATTTTGCCGGTCATCGGGGAATAGTTGTCCCAGGGTATAAATGCTGGGAGAAAATTCTTGATCCACCAGGTGGACGATGGCAGCCAGGTCACCGCGATCAAAGGCTTGGCGGATCGTGTGGGCCAAGGCGGCAAAAGGTTCTCGCCAAATTTTAGCTCCCACGGTCAGGTGATGATCCCCAAAATGTAACACCAGAAATTGAACTGGGAGAACTTCTTCAGTCAATTCCGCGGTAAGGGTGACCTTTCCTAAAAACACACTGGTAGCACCTGACCGTGCTATTTGGATCTCATCGGCATGGCTTTTAAACCCGTAGATCTCGGTGTTGTCCAGATCGGGTTCAAAAAGGGTGCGGATAGCCCAATGGGCACCGATTTTAACGACATCGGCCATAACGGGGCGCGATCGCAAGCCGTAGCGTTTGAGGGCTTATTATCTGACGGCGAAAAATTTGCTAACCGCCTGATTGAGGGCTTGTCAGATCCATCGCGCCCACAACTTGTACACATCGCCACCGACGGAGAATCTTATGGACATCATCATCGATTCGGCGATATGGCCTTGGCATATGCCCTCGATTACATCGAACGGCAGCCCGACATCTCCCTCACCAGCTATGGTGAATACTTAGCATCAACGCCCCCGGTCACCGCGGTAGAAATTGTTGAAAATAGCTCGTGGAGTTGCGCCCACGGGGTCGAGCGTTGGCGTAATGATTGCGGATGTAAAATCGACCCCCCACGTGGATGGTCCCAGGGATGGCGCGCTCCCTTACGCGAGGCACTAGACTGGTTACGAGACACCGTAGCGCCGCTTTTCGAGGAAGAAACCTCCCGGTACCTCAGAGATCCATGGCAGGCACGAGACGACTATATCGCGATCATGCTCGATCCGTCTTTGGGGTCGCGGGAGAAATTCTTGAAGGTTCACGCACACCGCACGCTTACCGCTTCGGAGCGGGTCCTGGTATGGAAACTACTCGAAATCGAACGGCATGCGCTTTTGATGTATACCAGTTGCGGATGGTTTTTCGACGATATTTCGGGATTGGAGTCGGTGCAAATTCTTCGTTACGCCGCCCGCACGATAGACTTAGCGCACACCGTCTTCTCAAGAGATTTTGAAGAAGAATTCCTCGAACGTTTGGCTTTAGCACCGGGAAACCTTCCCGCCTACGCCAACGGAGCCCAAGTCTATCGGAAACTGGTGCG
>JAKAAL010000536.1 GCA_021802375.1 Bacillota bacterium
GCTAATAGGCATACCACATCGAAGCGCTGACGGTCAAAGACCCCGGCCTAAAGGCCGGAGCTTTTGACTCCCCGGAAGTGTGGACGATGGCCGAAGCCGTCTCCTGCTGCGCGTACTCCCCGCGGTTGTGCATAAACGCGTAGACATGGCGTACGTGTAACCCGCTTCCCACCCAGTTGCCTGATGCTGTCGCGCCTCACCATTCACCAAAAAGCCTTGTGTAAAGGCGACTCGTGACCGCATGTTGCTAGGGTGTCCGAGGGTCACTCACGGCACCCAGGCTCCGGCATACGCATAGCGCCCCTTATAGACCGCCAGAGTCGTGCCGGGATTTAAGTGTACGGTACCGTAGGCGGTGTGTACCGAAAACGGGGCGGATCGCAGGAGGTACGATGCGGTCCGTAAATGGCTCATGAGCACGAATCCCAGACCAAAGTGCGCCCCCCACCACTCGACTTGGGCCCACTTGACACCGTTAACCATAGTGGTCCCATCAAGCACTGTGGCATCGCCGGGCAACGCTTCGGCCAGCGTGGGAGAAATCGTGGTCGGGGCTAAATGGATCCGGGTCGTGCTGATAACGGTGACGGACTGTGGAGGCACGGCGTGCCAGATTGTGGAATGGATAGGGTGGAGCGTTTCCAGCAATGCCCCGGATCCGGTCCAAGCCGGAACGGGCAGACCCTGGCCAGATAATAAATAGTGGCCGTGCGGGGTGATGCCGATGATCAAAAGTGGGCTCCTAGTTCGGCCATAGCGCAGGCGGTGTCCGCTCGGCCACGAAATCTTTTGGACCGGGATCGTTTTTCCCAGGATCGGAATGGATGGGTTTACGGGGACAAATCCGACTCCCCAGTAGCGACCAGAGATTCCTTGTAGACGAAATTGCCCCCACCGGGAGGCAGACGCTATGCGGTACACCTGGTTGCGATAGAGCTTAGGACCTCTCCCGATGGCCGGGAAATTGCGGTAATGGACTGCGACCGTGGTGCCCGTTCGGGGCCTCCATCGGTAATGGAGACGATGGCGGGCTCGGGATATGGCCAGGAATCCGTGGTCGATGGTTCCCGAATTGAGTTGCCGCCAAGGGACATTCTTATGCGCGCTATTATGGGCGTCTAGGAGCAAGGGACGCACGTGGACTACGAGGCCCATATGGGACCAATAGGTGGGACTTTCGGGGTGCCCGGGATTTCGATAACGAAAGAGTGCCACGTCTCCGATCTTTACTTGTGACCTCGCGATAAAGGTGGCGTATCCCTGGGTTTGCAGAAAATAACTCTGGCGGTCGACGTTGACTAAGATGGGCCATTTAGAGCTCGCTGAACTCACCAACGGAATCGGGATACCGCCACGGGCCAGGGATCGTCCCACGAACTCGGCACATTGAAATTCGGGTTGGAACCAACCGGGGCCCGGCACCTTTGTGGCGCGAATACTTTTTCCGCCCCGGAACGCGGACCCGACTTTTCCCGAGGGGCGTGTCCAGCGCCAGTGATGAGTCGCATAGGAGAGAGCGTTTTGAGGTTTGTAGGCCCTAGACCCCCATACACCCAACAGAGCCAGCACCACGACCAAGATGGTTGACAACACCCGACGCATAAGAAACCCCTCCCAATGCTAGTGTGGCCGAGTGCCTATTGGGTCATGCTCCCGACTTAAATGGCGCATGCTACTGTCACATACCAATTGGAGGGGGTTTACTTATGCTGCGCTTATGGATACTCACGCTGTGGATGGCGTTATGGCCCAATTCACCCATGCCAACGATACTAGGTCCGCACGGGGGGGCACTGTGGACTCGTCTCGAATATCACGCGACGGGTCCTGTGGTAGGAGAAGTACCTCCGGGGCAGGCTCAAGCCAAACGGCTCAATCTTCCCTATCTACTGGGAATGCGGACCACCAACTATTTTCATGCGACACCCAGTCAAGAGAAGAATATCGAATTAGCGGCGTCTCGACTCAACGGGGTGGTAATAAAGCCCGCTGAGGTATTTTCTTATTACGCCGTGGTAGGACCCTATACGGCGAGTAATGGGTATGGGTGGGGGCGTGCCTTCGTCGGCGAACGCATTGTACCGTCGGTAGGCGGGGGGGTGTGTCAGCCTGCGAGCACGCTATATGCGGCTATTTTGAGAACCGGACTTCCGGTGGTGGAACGACATCAGCATGGACTCACGGTACCGTACCTACCTCCTGGCGAAGATGCCACGGTAGCCTCCGACTATTTGAACTTTCGGTTTCGCAACAATCGTACGACCCCAGTGGTGATTACCACGGGAACTAGCAAGCGGCATCTCACGGTAGCCCTATGGGGCGCTACCCCGGGTCCCCAAATTTCAGTCCATCACAAAATTTTAGCGAAGTATCCCTACCGCACCATCACCCAAATTAATAGGAATCTTGCGCCCGGCGAGACGAAGATTTTGGCCCCCGGTCAGGACGGGATTCGCGCCGAAACCTGGCTTGAAATTGAGACCCCGGGGGGAATTCGCACCCAGTCTCTCGGGATAGATCAATATCGCGCCAGCCCTCGCGTGATTGAAACCAATCCGACCCATTAGCCGGCGGCTAAATCTTCTCGGTCGTCCATAGAGTAAACCGGGGGGATGTCTATTGCTGTTCTGGATTATTGCGCGACTTGCGCTCTTAAGTAGCGAGAGGGTGGCGTTTCATGGGCTCGGCCAGAGAGTATCATCCTGGTCCACGATGGTGGTGGCATACGGGGGAGCCACGGTAGTGCTCTGGATCGGGTGTCTTTTTATGGGCTCCGGTTCTTTCATTGCCGCGGCCTTTTGGCCTGGCTCGGTCTATGCGGTATCGTTCGCACTCTACACGATAGCCTTGTCCCGGGGCGAGGTGGGTCAGGTCAGCGCCTGGGCTAACGCGACGCCCGTGTTGCTATTTTTATGGCATCCCACCGGGACTGGTTGGGCCTGGGTGGCCGTGGCAGGGTTTGCGCTGGGTGCCGTGTGGCTTGGCGGAATCCGACGCGGTCACGTCGATGCTTCAGTGATATGGATGTTATTAAGCGACGTCGTACTTGTGGTCGGGCGTCTACTGGACGCGAGTCACACGGCGTACAATCCGATCGACTATGCGGCGAGTCTCTATTTGGTGGTGACCGTATGGATGTTGCTGGCCATGGTGTTTTTGGGGAAAGGGCGGGCCACCCTGAAATTGCTCCGGAATCGACCCCTTTGGAGCCTCTTTGCGGCGGCGGCCAACGGGGGGTCGTATCTCACTCTGTTTTCTCTCCTAAAAGTCATGCCGGTTACACTAATTGAAGCAGTATCGGCTTTGGCAGGAGTCGGGGCCACCGTGATCGGAGTGCTCTGGTTTCACGAAAAGGGGAGGCGGCGCAAAATCCTTGCCTCGGGCGTGATGACGCTGGCCACGATTTTACTTCTGTATGACCATCGAGGCCTGCTTCGGGTACAATAAATACGGCAAATTGGTTGAAGGTCCTAACTAAAGAGGAGGACAAGTCGTGAAGATTTACACACGAACCGGCGATTTAGGACAAACCAGCCTTTGGGGACGCGCTACAGAAAAGCGGGTGGCCAAGAACTCGGAGCGGGTTAAGGCGTACGGGGCGGTGGATGAGGCCAACAGTGCAATTGGGGTGGCGCGGGCCCACCTCTCCCAAGCCCCATTAATAGACACCGCATTAGAGCAGGTGCAACATCGATTGTTTGCCATCGGGGCGGATCTTTCCAATATTAGCCCGGATCGAGAGAACCGGACCCAAGATTCCGACGTAACTTATTTAGAAACCATCATTGACGGATGGGATGCCGAACTCGAACCATTGCGCCATTTTATTCTGCCTGTGGGATCCCTGGCTGTGGCACATTTACACTTAGCAAGGACCGTGGTGCGTCGCGCTGAGCGAGAGTCGGTGGTCTTGTTGGAATCTGATCCGGGCCTGGCTCCGATTGTTAAATACTTGAACCGGTTATCTGATTTCCTGTTTGTAGCGGCGCGCTACGTGAACCACCTTGACGGCACCCCGGATTGCACGGCACAATTTTAGTGAAAGCGCAGAAGGAGGATACGATGGCGGTCCGACACTTTACGGTGAATGAAGCGAATACGGTGCTGCCGCAGGTCGCCGAGTTACTACGCGCATTACGCGATCTGCAAGGTCAAGCCCGTGGCAAATACGAAGAAATGCGAGACATCCGCGAAGTGGGCTATCGCAAGGATGGTAACCTGATTATGATGACCGACTATCAGGTGGCGAAGCGCGAGTTTGACGAAGTCGTGCAAGACGCCAATCGCGTATTGGCCGAGATTCATGAGGTGGGGTGTCGGGTCACCGATGTCGAAGTCGGGCTAATTGATTTCCCCGCCGTGATTGGGATCAAGACGTATATCTTT
>JAKAAL010000537.1 GCA_021802375.1 Bacillota bacterium
GCCGTCCGAACTCCAGCGCCCCAACCTCGTGGTTGGGCGCCGGGGTCGGCGATACCGTTGATGGTAATTGAGGGAAACAAGGACCCCCGCGTACAGGCGGGTCATACCGTAAACGAGACAACCCCGGCGATCTGATGGACCGCATTGCGGGTGACCCGTTCAGATTTTTAAGCGCCCCCAAACGATTCCCTGGGGCCTCGGATTACGCCTAATCTGTTGCGCGAGGTTTCAATCCTGGGGCTACATGACCCGCATCGACAATTTCGCGGTATTTGATGATCACCTGCATGAGGTCCTGCCAGGCTCCAACCTTCCACTGCGGATTACGCAGTAAAGCGGCGGGGTGAAAGGTGGGCATGGCCCATACGTTGGGAAATGGGCGGTGCCATATGCCTCGTACTTTCGACACTCGGGCCTCTTCTCCAAGAAACGTTTTAATGGCCGACCCCCCCAACAGCACAATGATCTTGGGCTGAATCAGACCCAATTGAGCCAGCAGATGAGGTCGGCAGACTTCGCGCTCTGCCAGCGTGGGCGTGCGGTTGAGGGGAGGTCGGCATTTGACAACGTTTAAGATATAGGCATTTTCGGTCCGCGAAAACCCCATGGCCGCCATCATTTGGTCGAGAAGTTGCCCGGCTCGACCCACAAACGGCCTTCCCAAGCGATCTTCGTCGGCACCCGGTCCTTCGCCGCAAAAGACAATGGAACTGGACGGCACACCCTCGCCGAATACCACCTGAGTGGCCTCTCGACGAAGATCGCAATTCCGACAGGAGGAGACAAATTGGCTAAGCTCGACCAAATTGCCAAATGTCGGCATGTACACCCCCCCAGACTTACAGCACGGGCAATACCCCGGTAAGTTGTTGCAAATAAGAGGCACCTGAACGCGTGAGCATCGCGAGGTTTGAGACCTCCACGGCGTTGACCCACACCTGGTTTATCCCTCCCTCGCTCCTCTCTCCATAGCCAACAAATGCATGGATGGCGTAAGCGTCACCTTGATCGAATCCGAGGAACAGCATCACGTGGCCGGGCATGGTAAGAATATCGCCCAGTTTTGCCATCTTGAGGTCACTAAGACGCTTCTCTTCCGTATCCTCCTTGGTCCAAGATGCCATTGACGGGAGCGACTTTGCCTGAACCGCGCTATTGCGAGGAAGCTGGATGCCTAAGGTGCGATAGACATCCATGACCAGACTCGAGCAATCATGGGTGCCGATGAGGTCTCCCCATGCATACCGGTCGCCCAAAAGTCGAAACGCCGAGCGCGCTACTTCTGTTCGCGAGCAGGGCAAGTACCCCTCCTGAACGCTATCTCCGCGCTTAATCAGAGCGGGCCGAAGGGAAAGACGTCCATCGTCTTCCCGAACGGGAAGTTCCACGACATAATGGCCAAGGGGATGTTGGTGACCAATGTCTGATGGCAGCCGACTCGACCTTAGCGGAAGTCGGCACGCAAATTCGAGTGGCCGGTTAGAGACTAAGGCATCATAGGGTTGCGGTTCTGTGCTTACCCCATTGGCCCAAATCGTCACATGGGGCCGACCCCGATCTCGATAATCCGTCCACGTCTCCCGAGAGGTTAGGGCCAGATCAGAGGTTGACATCCATCCCGCCGCAATTTCTGAGCGCACCCAACACCACCGACCGTCTTGCGAACGCGCGGTCACCACGAGAGGTTCAAACAGATGAACTCTGGTCTCTTGAAACTGATCAAATTCACGGTCGTCGGCGTGGCGATAGCATGCCTCATGCGTCGGCCAAGAGCGAAGGCTGGCGCGGGTGACGGTAAACCCATATTCCAGGACCGGCTCCGCGGCCCGGGCCTGCGACGTCATCGCCATCCACCGTGCGGGCGACCACGCCTGACCATTAGCTAAAAACCCTTGAGGCGGGGTGAGATCAGGTGGCGACGAACTTGAGCGCTCGCCTAGGTTATCCAGCCCGCCCCGAATTCGGGCTTGGACGGACACCGGATCCTGAACCGAAGAAGGGGTTTTCACCCAAAATTTCCAGGTCCGCATTTCTGGTGTAACCGTTGGTAGCGATGACAAATGAACGCCTCCCGACTTAGCTGGCATAACTGACCCCTAGACCGAGAGCGCGGGGCAGCTCGATCCGCGGCCCACTATAGCTTATGCCACCGGCCACGCCGGCCTGGGTCAGGAAGAAGCCCGCATCCAAGTCCACGAAATCCACGTCATAGGCCGACGCCAGACAGGCCGCTGCCGTCAACGAGGTCATTCCCTCCATCATGCTACCTATCATCACCTTCAGTCCCGCTGCCCGTGCTACCTGGATCATGGTCCGAGCGTGATACAGGCCTTCGCTTTTCATGAGCTTGATGTTGATCACGTCGGCCGCTCGACCCTGGATGATGCGTAAAAGATCCTTAAGACCGTAAACGGCCTCATCAGCGGCGATTAGTAGGGCGCTCTGCCGGGTCAATTCGCCTAGTCCGAACAAGTCATCAGAGGCTAAGGGTTGTTCCACCAGCTCCACCCCAAGCCGAACCATGACGGGAAGGTAGCTAAACGCCTCACCCAAACTCCAGGCTTGATTAGCATCGACCCGCAAGACCATGCTCGCCCCTACTTCGTCGCGAATCGCCTGAAGGCGGGCCATGTCTCGCCCGTCATGGCCACCCAGCTTGACCTTTAGGCACGAGAAGCCCTGTGCCAGCAGTCGCTCCGCTTGCTCGGTCATCGCCTCGACCGTGCCAAGGCTCACCGTGGCGTCCGTGAAAAGCGGCTTTATGCTTCCTCCCAGCCAAGCGGTCAGCGACTGCCCCTGAGCCTTGGCATACAAGTCATGGAGTGCAATATCCACTGCCGCCTTGGCCGATGGGTTACCTTGCAGGGCCCGTCCAACCTCTCGAAACACTTCATGTTCGTGGTCTAATTCCATGGCACAGAGCCTAGGCAACAAATAGTCGGTCAAGGCTGCCTCGATGCTGCCCGTCGTATCGCCGGTAATGGCAGCGGTAGGCGCTGCCGATCCGACCCCTTGGATTGCGCCATCGCTGATTAACGTCACACGAATTTCTTCCACACTGGCGACTTCGCGAACAGCCGTACGGAAGGGGACGGATAGGGGGATGGATCTTTTCGATATTTCAGTCGCTACGAGTCGCAAAACGATCTTCCCTTCTGTTTCATCCGAGCCAGCACTGGCCAGCGTCACCAATTTTGTCTATACTTAGCATAAGCTAACCCTGACAAAGGTGGTAGCCGATAACGAGCCAAAATCTTTACCGTTTAGGAGACCCACATGCGATATGTTCAGGCGGGAGCTGCGCTCCCTATTTCCAGGATTAGCTTTGGTTGCTGGGAGCTGGGCGGCGGCCAATGGGAAAAAGAGAGCGACGAAGTGAACCTTAAGGTCCTCGAAGAGGCCCTTAACTTAGGAATTAACAGCTTTGACACGGCGGAAGGCTATGGGAACGGACATTCCGAGGAGATTCTTGGCCAGGCATTGTCGAGTGTACCACGCGACCAGTGCTTCATCGCCACCAAGGTGGCTCCCAACCACCTGGCTGCGGACGACTTGGAGCGGTCGCTGGAAAAAAGCCTGAGGCGACTGCGCACCGATTACGTGGACCTATATTACGTCCATTGGCCTAATCCTGAGATTCCGTTGGCGGAAACCATGAGGGCACTATCCCGGTTAAAGGAGCAAGGTCTTATTCGGTCCATTGGCGTATCGAATTTTTCCTTGGACCAGTTGCAACAGGCCCTGGAAGTCGCTCGGATCGATGCGATTCAACCGGAGTATAGTCTCTTGTGCCGCTCGATCGAAGGCGACATGGTTCCTTTTTGCATCGAGCATGACATTTCCATTTTCAGCTACAGTTCCATCGCCAAAGGCATCCTTACCGGCCTCTATCACCAGGACCCGAGCCCGCTGAAATCGTCGGACTTTAGAGCGCAACGGAGGTTGTTTCTCCCAGAACATCTGGCGCTAGAAACCCCGCTGGTGGAAGCGGTGCGTACCATCGCCCAACGCCGTGAGGTGTCCATGGCCCAAGTTGCCATTAACTGGCTTCTGTTGCAACCGAAAATGACTTCGGCCATTGTGGGAACTCAGAGTCTAACCCATCTGCGCGACAATGTGAAGGCAGTGGATTGGGAGCTGAGCGTCGCGGAGGTCCAACACTTAGATGCCATTAGCCGATCCGTTTTGGCTGCCATTGACTAACCTGGGCGACCGCGTTGCCGCGTGCTCGCCATCTTTTCAAACTGGTTAACAACCCCCTAGGAGGCGTTATCGTGGAATATACCCATCTCGGTCGAACCGGACTAAAAGTGAGCCGGTTGTGTTTGGGAACCATGAACTTCGGGCCCTTGACTTCGGAGGCCGACAGTTTTCACATTATGG
>JAKAAL010000538.1 GCA_021802375.1 Bacillota bacterium
TTGATCGACCACCGCGTAAATTTCCCACCAGCGCGTGCGCATGAGGCCGATGACGAGGCTCAAAATCAGCAAGGCTGGCACGATGACCATCGCGAGCGAAGCCGGGCTGAAATGCATAGGCGCAGTCTGGGCACCGGGCGTGACGATCAAACGCGGATCGACCATCGGATATTCTCCTTTACGGAAAAATCGTGACAGACCGGGACACAAAAACGGATGAGGCCGGATCGCCTTCCTGAGCCCTCATCCGTGGCTTTCGTGTATGGTAGATCGAATAGCTGACAGACCGCACTATTCCGGCCCCAGTGTGCGAAACCGTGTGGCAAATCCTTCTTCAGCTTCGGGCAAGGTCGCATAATAATCCCCGGAAAAATAGCCGTGCATTGCAGCGTTGTAGGTCCAGACCACGTACGGATGAAATGTGGCTCCGGAGAGTTCAGCCAAAACCAGGAACAAATGACGATCCCGGGGATGCGGAAACTGGCGTTCCCGATGAATGCAACGAATGGTTGGATTCTCTTTATCCGACATCAGATCGTGGCTCCTTTCGAGTGAGTGTGTCAGCCAAGGGATGTTGCACCAATGCCACTGTCTCCCCGAGGAATGGTGCAAACTGTCGGTTAAATTCGGCAATCCGTTCCTGCAAAATGGATAACTCGTGATCTGCTCGGGATAATGCGGTTTGCGCCACGCGAAGGGCTCGAGCCAGGCGCGGATCAGTGGGGTCTGGCGATGATTCTGCTGGATCGAAAAAGGTGGATTGACGGGGAGCGGGAGGTTTGATCACATGGGGGGACAATTTCTGAGATGGCTCAGAGGCCAATATCGGAGGAGAAGCTACCGGAGAGGGAGTGGCCGGAGTATTAACCGACTCCGATTGCGACTTCGAGGTTCTCACATATTTTTTCCCGTAGTATTGCCGAACAAAGTGTTCCAACTCTTTTGAGTGCCACTCATGTTTGAGTGCTTCATTTATCCACCAGTGTGGGTCGCTTTGCGGTTGATCCTGGGTTCGCCGGGCTGCCCGCACGGACACCCGCACTAGCGAATAGGACAAGGCCCCAATCACTGCTCGCTCCGTGGGCTGGCTGGCTGGAAACTGTTCGGCAAAATAAACGTAATCTTGCAAGACCGTGCGATTATATCGCAGAGATTGAGCTGCCACATCTAACCCATTATGCGGGTAATGTCGGTGAATTTCGGCTACACAATCAATCAGAGCCCACCGATGTTGCACGAGGCCGTAGGATTTCGGAATCGGATGGGACATGAGGGTTTGTTGAAACGTATTGACCAGATCCTTTAATGTGGGCATAAAACCCACCCCTTTCTCACATAAAGTTGGAGAGAGCAAAGTGCAGTGTGATCAGTACATCAAAGCCGGAGATACTCTCTACAGAGTCAAGAGGCCCGGCATCCAGATGCTACCGGGATACCGGGCAAGAAAGACAAGATCTGGGCAATTAGTGTTGCTGAGCTGTATACAAGGCGTCCAGAGGATTATCCCAGACACCGAGTAGTCCGCAGTACTCGCATGTGACGGTCCAGGTCTGCTGTATCTCCCCCCCGAAACCATCATTCACAGCGGGAGGCACGGTTGCGATGACCGGATGCCCCGATCCGTTGCTGGCTGTGAAGGCTACATGGCCACCACGTATCATTATTTTACCCACGTCTCCTACGGTTAACGTGGCGTCTTTTAAGGCAAACGTTCGGTCTCCGATTTTGACTTCTCCTGTCATCGTTACTTCTCTTGTCATCGATTGGAACTCCTTTCATTCGAACAAAACGTTCCAACAGCTAAACCTTAGGCATAGGGATCAACATCTGCATATCCTGCTGCGGCAAAACAATGCCGGAACAATTCTTCGGCCTCCGATGATGACGAACGGGTCAGCGCCTCAAAATCGTAGTGTTCCTCATCTCGAGAGAAGTGCTGATCCTGAATCTCATCGACGATCTGTACGATTCGATGGCGAGCCATCGAATATTGATGCTGGGCCAACACGGAACGCAATGCCTCATCATGGTGGCACCGTGCGACCACTTCGTTTCTTGTGGCTTCCTGCGCCTCATCTGCCCGATGCTGTTCGGCTTCCCAAGCAGCCTGATGAGCCTGCCACTCCGCTTGTTTTTGGACACAGTCAGCCTCTGAGGAAGCTATGTATCCTTGTGCCGTCCAAAACCAAGGAAGTCCTCCTGCCGGTTTCCATGAGTGAGGACCAAATTCTGCAGAACTTTGCGGAGTGGCAGTGGTTTGTCCACACCCTGCGCATTCGTATCGAGTGACTTCTTGCATCGTGAAATCCTACCTTTCTTGTGTTTTTGACCGATTCGTATAAAGAAACCCGGCCCTTTCGTGAGGGTCCTATTGTTCCTCGACCGATGCATCATCGAACCAGTTCAACTGCCGGCGCGCCTGTTGCCAGGCTGACGGTGACCACCACACACAGTCCTGGCGATAATGCGTCTCGGGATCGAGGTGTCCTCCTGCCAAACCGCTGGCTTGTGTGCGGCCGATCACCGAGACTTGCAGCCGGCGGGATTCTTGGTGCCAGCCCGCTTGGCGCAAAGCATCATAAATCGGATGATCGTACCCCGAGAGTATCACCATCGCGGGGGTGTGCAAGGCCCATGCGATCAGCCGATCTTGTTCCGTCTCGGTCCACGATCCCATCGTATAGGTATTGTGATCAGTCGCCGTGAGGTAAGGGGGATCACAGTATACAACCGTATCCTCCCGCTCATAGCGGGTGACGACCGTTGCCCAATCGCCCGTTTCCAAGACGACCGCCTGCAGGCGGTCTGCTACTGGACGTAACCGATGCAAAAAGCGATTGATGCGCAAATGAATGTCATCGCCCACACCCCCACCCCACGCCGAGGCATTCGGTTTGCCACCGAAGCCCTGCAACATCCGTACCAAAAATCGGGCGGCTTGTTCGACGAGATCCGACTCGTCAGGGGGTTCATGGGCTGTCATCCACTCCGCCCGGCTGACGGGCGTCCAGCGGATGCGGCGCCAGAGTTGGCGAGAGAGCCCCGGATCTTGTAGACATCGATACACCGCAATAATATCCCCATTGGCATCATTGAGGACTTCAATGGGGCTCGGCACTTTAGCGAGAAGCACCGCCGCCGTGCCCGCAAACGGCTCAACATAGACCCGATGCGGCGGTAATCGGTTCGCAATCCACGGAGCTAACCGAGCCTTGCCGCCTTGCCAGGGCCATAGCACCGGAACTTTCTCTGCCATTAGTCAGTCACCTCTTCTTTCGATTCTTCAATTCATTCCTCCGCAAAAAAAGCGAATCCCCGGCAGGAGCCGGGGGGATTCGCTGCTAGTTTCGGGTACTGATGCACTTTCTACCGCTTATTTTCTACCGCGTATGCAGACTGACTTATAAACGATTAACCAGACTCTTGTGTCCAACATTCAGGACAGAGCGAAATCCAACCTTCTTGCACATCGGTGACGCACATCGGTGGCCGCACATTTTTTCATCATAATCCCAGTCCTCTTCATCAGAATTCGGCGGCGGAAACTCCGGCCTTCAGGCCGGGGAGGAAGCCGCCTGCCCCCTTTCTTGATTTACCGGTTTTTGCGTATAGACCCAGCCATCCCCGCGTTGTAGCACCCGACAATGCCGATATGAGGTCGTCGGATGTACCTCGCTAGGCGTTTCGATGCGGATTTGTCCACTGACTTTCACGGTCGCTCGACCGGTCCAGGTGCCCGTATATTTGCCCCGAGGAATCGTCGCTTGGACGAGATCCCCGGTTTGGAACCCCCAGGGGTTTTTCTGCCGAGATAAGTGCCGGATGGGAAACCCGTTTTTGTCTGTTCGACAGCGTTGTCTATTCCCGCGCCCCTTGGCGGCCCAGACCTGCACATAAGCCGGCATCTGGGTGAATTGCTCCGGGGTGCTTTTTCCTACGCAGAGGGCGTCATAGTAGTGCTCTTTGGGCAAACCGTGGGCCAGGCGCTGCATCTTCGTCCGAGCACCCGAGCCACCTTCCACCGGCAGACCGGTGGCTTTTAACTGTTCATAGAGCCGCCAGCGCGTGGCATTCATCATCGCGGCGTCCCGCAAGGGTTTCCGCGCTTGGGCCTGGGTCTCGGGATAGCCAAATTCTTCGGCTGTTTGCTGATCTTTCGCCTGATTGCAGGCGTGGCAGGCCAGCGTGAGATTACTTATTCGATTGCTACCCTGCCGGCTTTTCGGAATGATGTGCTCCACCTCTAATGGCACATTCGTTGCTCCACAGTAGACGCAGCACCGTCCCCACTTCTCCAGCAGATATTCCCGGACTTCATAGCCGAGAAGCGTCCCTTGCTGATACTCCACTCCCGAGATTTCAGGATTCTCCA
>JAKAAL010000539.1 GCA_021802375.1 Bacillota bacterium
TTGGGCTGGACTGCCGCCGGCATCCCACCCACGCCGACGGAGCCAAACCTTACCCAAACGAATCCCGGGCTGTTCGAGATACTGGTACGACAAGTGTGCCAGACCGATCGAGATGGCTAAAACAGCCGTAGTCCGTACCAAAAAACTGAAGATGCTCGCCTGATTTGCGTCGGGCACCCACGGCAACACGAAAGCGCGGAGCACAAACCAATGAATGAGATAGACGCTATAGCTCCGTTTCCCGATAAATTCTAAAATCCGTAAGTGGGTGAGCCAGCGCATGGCCGGCAGGTCATGCCATGATAGCCACACCAGAAATAGGTTAGGTAGCAGCCACGCAAAATTCTGGGTCATTGGCGTCCAGACCTGATTGGCCACCCCGATGGCCAGAGCCGCCCATAACAGGGCCCACCACCAGGTGCGTGGCTTCCAAAGCCTCCGCTTCCAAATCCATAACCCGATCGCAAACCAGACAAATTGACTGGGGAATGCCCAAAACAAAAAGGCAAAGGCCCAAGCCGGCCAGGCCACTCCAGGCATGTGCGTCATGGCGAAGGGCCACACCCATGCCAGCGCCAGACTGGCTAACAATAATCCTTCAGGTTTGAGACGGGGCAATACCGTTTCCACGAGCCACGGAAACAATAGATAAAAACTCATCTCAGCGCCGATCGACCATCCCACACCAATCCAAGAGTTTTGATAGCTGGGAATCCATCCAAAGATAAACGTAACGTGAGCCAGAAAACTTCCCCAAGTGAACACCGTCGTCATATGCGGTGATGCAAACTTGGGGTTTCCGTGCGTCAAGAGAGGGGTCACTAACAGCACCAAATAAAATAGGGGCGCAATCCGCCAGATCCGGCGCGACCAAAAAGCTAGGCGCGGCCGACGATCTTTGGTCTTCCGATAATCCCAACTGAGTCCGAGGGTCAGTGCGCTCAGAATGAAAAAAAGCCCCACGCCTTCGGCGCCTTGGCCAATAAACCGCATGACCCAGCTCGTGGATGAGTTCAGGTTGACAATATAGGTGTGAAACACCACCACACTCAAAATGGCCACACCGCGCAAGGCATCCAAGGGTTGTAGCCGTGGGGGCTCCTTCTTCGAATTTTGACGATTGGTTAAGGTCGATAATGACACGCTGATCCCTCCCGATCGGATAAATAAATGACGGCCGGAAGCCGGATTGAGCGGGTATCCCTCCTTAAATTCCGTGATTTTTATCTATAGGGTTCGATTAACATGAGAGCGCTTGGGGTACGCTGAGCAACGATGACATTCATAGGAGGCTCATGGTTGTTCAAATCTTCGTCTCGAACCCCTCATCCCCGATCCCGGATTTCTCGGGACGGGCTCAAACGAGCTCTCTCTCCCCGACAAATCCAACTCTTATCGGTTGGTGGGGTCATTGGTGTCGGGCTCTTTTATGGATCCGGGGTCGCGTTGACATTGGCCGGTCCCGCCGTGGTGTTAGATTACATAGTCGGGGGGATTGTCGTCGCTATCGTGATGCGGGCACTCGGCGAGATGACCGTCGAAGAGCCCACTGCCGGATCCTTCAGCCGGTTTGCGGAAAACACCATGGGACCTATGATGGGGTTCATCACCGGTGGCATGTGGTGGTTTTTTTGGGTGTCCACCGTGATGTCCGAACTCGCCGCAATCGGCCTTTTAGTTCAATTTTGGGTTCCCGCTCTTCCTGCATGGATCCCTGGCTTCATTGCCCTGATCTTATTTACCTTCGCCAATTTTCTTCATGTGAAGGTGTTCGGCTCGATAGAAGTTTGGTTTGCCTTATTAAAAATCTTCGCCATCGCTGCGTTCATGGGTCTTGGCGTATTTTTGGCGATTCGTGCGACGTTTGGCGGCCAACATATGGCTGGCATCCCCAACTTATGGCGATTCGGAGGGTTTTTTCCTCACGGATTTTCCGGTCCCCTCCAGGCATTTTCTTTAGTGGTGCTCGGTTACAGTGGTGTGGAAACCCTGGCCGTCACCGCTGGGGAAACCGCCCAACCCGAAAAATCTATTCCCCGTGCCATCAACAATGTGACCTGGCGCATCGCCATTCTGTATATCGGATCGATCTTTGTGATGCTGATTGCCTTCCCGTGGTCCGCGTTGGTGGGCCATCATACCAGTCCCTACGTGCTGCTTTTTACACGGATCGGGCTACCCTTAGCGGCCACCATCATTAACGCGATCATCATTACCTCCGGCTTATCCTCCTCGAACACCGGTCTTTACGGAGGGAGTCGCATGCTTTTTTCCTTAAGTCTACAAAAACGCCTCCCCAAGGCCCTGGAGCATCTCTCCCCCAACAAAGTACCAATCCATGCCGTACTCGTCACAGGAATCGCAATGTCTTTCGGCATCCTCCTCACGTACCTAGCCCCCAACACGGTGTACGTATGGATTTCGAGCGCAGCGTCTTTCGCTGCCATCTGGACTTGGAGCACCATTTTAGTATCGGAACTGATATTTAAAAAGCGCATCGGCCCACGTGCCTTAAAGTTCCCCATTCCTGGCGGGCCATGGCTTCCGATAATCGGCCTCATCTTACTGGCCGGCATCCTACTCGCCATTATGATATCCCCGTTGACGTCCATCTCCGTGTGGTCCGGTATTGCCTGGCTATTGTTCCTTATCGTTTATTGGCAAATGCGCGTTAAAGCCATATCAAAACCCTAACATAGACCGTTCCGCGGGCTCAACCTAACTCAACCGGTCTTAAGGCAATGTTCAGGATAGTGGACGATAATGCCATCGCACGATGGCGTTGACGTATCAAACGGTCGTCATATGAAAGTAGGCCGAGTCCCGTAGCCGTATTGTCTTACGGCGTCACAGAAAAGATGCCATTGTTTCCCCATGCTATCGGAGTCAAAATTGGGCCAGTTGGTCAGTGCGCGCCCAATACAACGGAAAGGGACTCGCCTTATATAAAGGGCTATTTAGAGAGGCCCCAGGCGCTTGCCTCGAAGTGGGCAGCACCCTACAATGAAATGACACACATGCAGAGATTTTTATTTCCCACTACTCAAAAATGGTCCTTCTGTTACTGCGCCCGGTTCCCAGTGCAAGCCAGCGCTAATCTCTGCCAATGAGACCGAAACGACGCTGGGCTGAAAGACTGCAAAACTGCAAAAAGGTAAGAAAACAAGACACAATATTGAGGGCGGAGGGTTCCCTACAGTGAAGAAACCACGGGCACGCGACCTCGGCATTCTCTTTAGCGGAGTCCCGGGATTCTATAACGCTATTACGGACGTGCCCGGCGTTACGGTCGGATACACGACCCTTAACGACAAGACGAGTACACGGGATGGAGGACAGGTACGGACTGGGGTTACGGCTATCCATCCACGTGGCATCAACGAGACGATGCAACCGATTTGGGCCGGCACCCACCGATTTAATGGCAATGGAGAGATGACTGGAGTCCACTGGATCGAGGATGCCGGATACTTTGCGAGCCCCATTGTGCTCACTAACACCCATGCCGTCGGCATGGCGCATCATGCTACTGTACAGTGGATGGTCGAGCAATACCATGCCCAATTTGAAGGTCACCACTATTGGGCACTTCCCGTCATTGCCGAGACCTACGATGGCGTTTTAAACAATATCAATGGATTTCAGATCCAAGAAGAGCATGTTCGTCACGCCCTGAATCACGCCACATCCGGCCCGATCGCCGAAGGCAATGTGGGCGGCGGCACCGGCATGATTTGTTATGGGTTCAAAGGAGGCACGGGAACCGCCTCGCGATGCGTGACGATAGGCAATCACCGTTACCACTTGGGCGTTCTGGTGCAAGCCAATCACGGTCAACGCGAATGGCTCTCAATAGCGGGGGTACCGGTGGGACAACTCCTTCCCGAAGCCCCTCTACCGTCCCGTGATCAAGGCTCCATTATCGTCGTGATCGGCACCGATATCCCCCTGTTGCCCCACCAATTGCGTCGGGTGGCCAAGCGCGCGACCCTTGGAATCGGGCGCAATGGCACGGTCGGGGGCAATAGTTCGGGGGATATCTTCCTCGCCTTTTCGGTGGCCAACGCGATGCCTATGCCGGGGGCCGCCCCAGTAGCGCTGACAATGGATTTTGTTAATGATGAGTACTTCGATTCCATTTATGAGGCAACCTGTCAAGCGGTAGAGGAGTCGGTGGTTAACGCCCTAATTGCGGCGGAGTCGATGTCCACGGTCAACCCCAAAGGTAAGATAATTCCCGCTATTGACCATCAAGCCCTGATAACGGCCATGCGGCAATATCGCCATTTACCCGAATGATTGACCCTCGTATGCGGGTCGGGACCTTTGCCTACTCTCAGTATACCAAGCCCACCCTTCATAAAAAGATCGG
>JAKAAL010000540.1 GCA_021802375.1 Bacillota bacterium
TTTCTCACAGCTTTCTACGGATGGGCGGTCAGCATTCATGGTGAGCTATGGAGCACGGCCGATGGGGGAAAAGTCTGGACCCCCGTCGCTGCGGGAAATTCATAGAGAGAGAAAAGTTTTCTCTCTCTATGAATCATGCCCAGGCCTAATGTTCCTCACGTTTATGGCGTATCCGAATCTGATTGCAATAACCCAGGATTCTCAAACTCGGACGCGTCCAAATCCACTTTGATACACGCACCATTGTAACTAGTCAGAACATTGCCCGCGTATTGTAAAGTGGTAGCTGCCGAGAAACCCGACGAATCGGGTTGTGGAGCGTTACCCGTGGGATCGGCCGGAGTGGTACACGTAGGAACGATACACACTCCAGATGAATCTTGCCATTCTCCCGCTGAACATACGTAGCTAGCTATCCACCACATTACCGGGCCGGCATTCGCATTGTTGATCGCTGTTTCGATGGTAGGAGCCCATCCTGGTCCGGTGTAGATTCCCGCAGCGTAAGGCGTGTTCGTATCCATCTCGTGGACCCAACCTGTGATAAAGTCGAGTAATGCAGCAGACGGAGTGGAGGGAGATGATGTCACCTCGATACCTAGATAGATAACGGTTCCAGTTGGAAATCCTACGGCGGTCGCTTTTTTGGAAGCGGATTGTGCCGATCAAATGCCCGAACTGGTGCTGGGAACAGAACACTTTCCTGTGCTACAAACATAATTCTGAACACTGACCCAAATGGGAACTAAATTCCACCCTTGTTTCGTTAAATAATTGTAGGAGGTGGTGCCATACCCTGATCCTTGCGAGCAGCATCCCCCCAAATAAAAACCCATGCACCAGAATGGGGTTGGAGAATAGCCTGAACCGTAGCCTTTAAGTTGAGCACTGACCGTCGAAGACGGGCAGGTTTCTGTATCGAGTCCCGCGTACTTTGTTTCTGCCATCGATGGTTCCTCCTCTTCTTTTACTCACCAAACCCAGGGTCACGCGGTAAGCAACATCTCTTTGAGATGTCCCAAGTGAATCGCTTTGGGCCAATGCAGATGAATCTCCGGATGATCCCACCAAAAATGAATATCCTCGCCAATGTCATCCGCTCGGAAGGTGTAGTCTAACAGTTGGGGTACATACGCGAAGCCAAAACCGGTCAGCGCAATCTCGGAATAATCCGGGAGTTGGGCTAATTCTTCGTCCGAATAATGGCGACCATCCTGGGGATTGCGGGAATGCATAAACACCGAAGCCCCATTAACCATTCGATAGTTCCCCACAATCGCTTGCTCGTGCTGATGCGCCCATTCCAGCGCTTCGGCGATCGCGAGAGCGCTCTCCGGTCGAATCCAAACATCTGAGTCGATCCAGAGTACCCAAGCAGTGTCTCGATGGGGATACAGTTGCCGGAGCTGCTGCAAAATGTGGTTGCGACTCCGGGGAATATTGCTTCCTTGACACATCACGGATTGCAGCGGTCGCCTGACTTGACGCCCTACGGCGTTCAATTCCAACAAGCTGGGAATGACCATCCGCATATCATGGGTGGGCACAGCAACAATCAGTGCGTTCTCAGGTGTCATCGTGTTCTGCCTCCTCTCGCTAGGAGGGAAACTTTAGATCTCTATAGAGAATGTGCGGATAGCCGTATCCCTGTCGAGGTTCCAACAACTCATTCCCCCCTCACTTATTTAAAGCGTTGCGACTCTCGCATTTGATTCAGGAAAATTTGGTGGAACGTCCAACGCATCGCACAAGGCGGATAGCAACTGATCACATAATTCCCGTTGGACTTCCTCGGTGTCGTAGCCGGGAATCGTCCTGGCGGCTTGCGTTAGCTCGGCCTGAAAGAATGCACAGACCGCGATAGCCGCGCCAGAATCGCCGGCCCGAAGGCTGGGAAGCAGTCTTGCGAATCGATCCGACCGCACTGTCTTCGGAGTGCCCGTCGGAGCTTGCGCAGAGCCTGTTGATGTGCGCGATAGACACCAGGCTGACTGATCGCACAAACCTGAGCCGTTTGCCGTTGCGTAGCCGCATGCCAGTACAGTTGGTCCACGACGCAGGTTTCCTTACCGTCAAGCACCTGATCGAATAGCAATTGCCATTCGATCTGATCGAGCGCTTGAGCGGCTCCGGCATCGAGAAGCATTAGCTCGGCGTCAGCCACATCGATCGTGGCACCGAGTTCGTCGACCTATCCCTGGACGAAATCGAACAGATCCGGCAGCACCTGCCCTGAGGCAATTCGGAGGTATGCACGAACCAGCCGGGATTGCCTGGACCCGTAGTTTCGCCCCGTGCGTAGATGCCAGCAAGGATCCCGTATGCAAAACGGCCAATCCCGTCGTAGCAGCCTGCCTTTAAGGCCCTAAACTATATAAGCAGGACCACCGGGCCGAGAAGATAGCGGACGACCCTGCCGATGATGTTTCAAGGGGCGCAAGACCCCTCTCCTCCGAACGCTTTAGCGAGGGATTGGGCAACCTTCGAAACAATCCCGATTCCTCTTTGTTAACGTCTCATGGTAGGGTTGCCTCCGTGTATATAGCCAAAATCGACCTCATCGTGTTCAACACCCGTCCGTCAGATGATAGGGAGCTTGCTGAAGCATCATCAGCCCAATTCGTTGCGTTCAGCTGTCGATGAAGGCAGCTCGCAACCCGGGAATCCTTCCGGAGGTCTAACGCTAAAACCATCCGTCTATCTGCCCGTGGGTCTCGATGGCCAATCCCCCGACTTGTGCATTCGCTCGCAATCCCAGTGCGCGGGTCTGGATTACATGTCCCAGCGATGCCGCGCACAATACAGCAACCATTCCGTCTCTCGCTCACCCATCGTCGCACGGTCCCAGCAGACGACCGCGTGGCGCCCGTGCAAGCCATAAAGCTGGGTGGGCTGGTCCTCCATGCGAAGAACGCGGCCTTTTGCCGCCCACAAGCGTCCCGGCTCCAGCGCCAGGGTCACTCGCACGGTTTCTCCGGGTTCCATGGTCACGGGCACCACCATGCGGCACGCCGTTTCAGAAATGTCTCGCGTCCAGCACGGAGCGCTCACCGCGCTCCTTTGCCCTAACCTTTCCACCATCCCACGCACTTGGGTGTTGCTACGATGGGCCTGTCGCCTTTCATGGCGACGCGGTGCATCGATGTAGCGCACGGCTAAAATCGGCATCGGTTCCAATACCTCCGCAATCTGAAGCGGGTACTCGAACCAGCGGCGATCGTCTCCCCACCATAGGCTGGCATCCAAACCGGCCAGACTGGGGTCGCTGACCACCTTCCCCTGAGGCGTTCTCAGGGCATCCAAGAAGTCTTGGCGATCTTCGCGCCCGATGACCCGTGTGTGAAACATCGCCGTCTCGGTGCCCGCCCAAAGGCTAAGGCGCACCGGAGTCCGCATCGGAGGCAAGGCCATTCCGCTATCTTCTTGGGTCCAGGCACTCAACCGCTCTTCCATCATCATCCTCGTTCCTTTCGATGCGCGATGGCTAGCCTTCCCCGACAAAGGACGTTTCCGCCGTCGCCCAGGGTTCGGACTTAACCCAGCGATAGAGCAATGAACCGTCTTGCGCCCGAAGTTCGCACTTCTCGGGCGTCTCGATCCAACGGCCCTGCCCGAGACGCTTGGGCCCTAGGCGCACGGCGCCATCCACGTTGCCAATTTGGCCGACTTCGTCGTCTTCAAACGGCCGGCCATCCAACCACTCCAATAAAAACCGAAAGATCTTGTCATTCCAACCGGCGACGGGAATCACATCATGCCATGCTGGCACCGAACGAAATCCAAAAAATCCGTCCGCCGCCGCAAACGCCCCCGATTGCATTTGTCCTTGCAACAATCGCACTAAAGCCACCGTGGAGACGGGCCGCCCACAGAGTAAATACGCGCGCAAAATATCGGCCGCCCCTGCGAGCCATCGAGGCCCATCCGCCACCTCATTGGATGCGTAGACAATCTGCGGCCAGCTGCCATTTTCGTGCATGGTCTGATCCAAGAATCCCAAGATGGCCTCGGCCGCCCTGCGATAGGGGTCCTCGCCAAAAATCTCCGCTGCCTTGAGCAAGGCGGGAACACACCGGGCATTATAGTAGGGAAAGAACCGTCCGTCGCCCGAACCGCCCGCGGGCGCGTATTGGTGGATGGCTCCCCTGAACCGCCCTTCATGGACTTGATATTGCAACACCGTGCCAAGGGCTGCCTTCGCCTTATCCAAATATTCTTCGGACCCCGTCCACTCTCCCCATTCCAACAACGTTTCTGCCAAGGTAGCCAACTTGTTGGGCACATAGCCGACGATGCTGGGATGGTCGTTAAAGGTGTGGCGCTTTGAATCCCAATAGGTTGCCACGATGTGCTTCAGGTT
>JAKAAL010000541.1 GCA_021802375.1 Bacillota bacterium
CTGGTAGCCCTGTTGATATCGCTCGATATGACGGGGCCATGTCGGTGTTCAAAAAATACCCTCATATCCACATCGTAGACCAAGTCTACGGCGAATGGGATGACGCGGTGACTCGGACTCAATTTGCTAGTGCCTTGGCCGCTTATTCGACCGTTAATGCGGTCTGGAGCGAAGGGGGAACCTATGGAGCGATCGAAGCGTTTTTGTCGGCTGGTCGCAAGCTCGTTCCAATGGCCGGCGAGGCGTCGAATGGATTTCGCCTGGCCCTTGTCAACCCCAAATATCAAAAAGATGGGTTAAGCGGGATTTCCATTGGGGATCCTCCTTCGTTGAGTGCATTGGCGCTGAAATATGCGGTCGATATCTTGCATGGTAAAAAGGAACCCCACAACATTACCGTGCCTGCTCCAGTACTTACAGCGAAAACAATCAAGGTGGGAGTCAACGCTTTTCCTAATCTTCCCAAGACAGTGTTTGATGACTTTACAGGGGTAGCAGGCTTGAATTTTACGCCTCAACAAATGCAGACCGGTAAGTAATTATTAGGTCGCAAGGAAGGGGATATCTTCGGGAATGGTGTCTAAGGTGCCGTACGTCTATATGGAGCGTGTGGAAAAAAGTTACGGCCCTGTGACTGTCCTAAAGAGCATGGATTTCGTCGTTGATGGCGGCGAAGTTCATGCTCTCGTCGGGGAAAACGGGGCCGGGAAAAGCACTCTTATTAAGATTTTGTCGGGTGCCGTCAACCCTTCGCATGGCAAAATTTCGTTGTACGGTAAACATGAGATTTTACAGTCTCCTCTCCATGCACAAACGCTTGGCATTCAAACCGTGTTTCAGGAGTTGACTTTAATTCCTGATTTAACCGTCGCTGACAATATTCTTAACGTTCGTGCCAAGAGTTCTCTTTATAAACGGACAGGATCTCGTCGAATTATTGAGGATGCGCGGTCCGTGCTATCCGATTGGGGAATTGGCCATGATGAAATAGACACGGCATCTTACGTTCGCGACTTGTCATTGCCTCAGCGTCAGGTGGTGGAAATCGTGAAATCCCTGTATGCGCAACCGCGCATTCTTATTCTGGATGAAGCGACTTCAGCACTTTTAGCTCCCCAGGTAGAGTGGCTGTTTAACACGGTTAGGCACTTGCGCGATACTGGTACCGCAGTAGTTTTTACCTCTCATCGATGGGACGAGGTAAAAAGACTCAGTGATAGATTGACCATTCTACGCAACGGCGAAAATGTTGGCACCTACGAAACCGCGTCGGTATCGGAGGATCAAGTGACATTTCTGATGACGGGACGCCGCATTGACGTGCTATTTCCTGAGAAAAAGAGTTTTGGCGACGAGATTGCACTTCGGGCTATTAATCTTAAATCAGACGTGCTGCGCGGTGTAAGTTTAGATGTGCACAAAGGGGAAATTGTCGGTGTGGGAGGGGTGCAAGGACAAGGACAGCAAGAGTTATTTATGAGTTTATTTGGTGCGCTGCAGGTTAGCGGGCAAATCGAGGTTCACGGACGTCCGGTTACATGGCGGTCGCCGCGCGATGCCGTACGGCAAGGATTGGGAATTGGAATGGTTCCGGAAGACAGGAAAACAGAGGGTCTCTTCTTAAACCTCAATATTCTTGAGAACGTGACGATGCCGACGCTTGATCGCATAAGTCGGATAGGTTTTCTTCAAGAAAACAAAAGACGCGACCTATTCAAGTATGCGAGTGAACGACTTCAAATAAAAATGTCGAGCGTTCACCAAAACGTTCAGGAATTGAGTGGGGGAAACCAACAAAAAGTTGTCCTCGCAAAGTGGTTGGCGGCTCACTCTTCCATTCTTCTTCTGTATGATGTGACGCGCGGGGTAGACGTCGGAACAAAGTACGACATTTATCGATTGATGGCGGAGTTGGCTGCATCAGGAGTTGCGATCTTGTTTTATTCCAGCGAAACCGCGGAGGTAGTACACATGTCGCATAAAGTGCTTGTGATGTTTGAAGGAGCGGTTCGAGAAGAATTATCAGGCGAGGACTTGACCCAGGACCGCGTGGTTGGAGCTTCCGTCCGCACACCGCTTGAGGTGAGCCATGGTTAATTCGTTAGTGCAAGGGATGAGGTCTAAGCGTCGAGACAGAGCGACTCTTTTGAGTGTCGTCGTTTTAGCTGCGCTTGTTATCTTGAACGCGGCAATAGACCCGTCGTTTTTTAGTGCGTTTAGTTTGACAACATTCTTCACCGATGCTTTACCTTTATTGTTTATGGCTACCGGGCAATTCTTGGTTGTAATGATCGGTGGGATTGACTTATCCGTAGGATCCGTTGTAAGTGTTGCCAATGCGTTTGTTGCGATTCATATGACAAACTCTTCACAATCCTATGTTTTGGTGACGGTCGAAGCGATGGCAATAGGGTTGGTGGCCGGGATCATTAACGGGGTTGTCGTTCACTGGGGAAGAATTCAGCCGATATTGGTCACTCTAGCAACGATGTCGATTTACCAAGGGATTGCCTTGCTAATTTTGCCAAGCCCTGGCGGTGCTGTACCTACGCCATTTGTTTTGGCTCTTACGGGAACAGTGGCGGGGCTACCAATAGCATTGATTATTATGGTACTTATGGGATTAATTTGGTATTGGGTTCATCGTACGCAATTTTTCCTGCATATGGTGGCTGTTGGATCGGATGAGTCGGGCGCACGAATGAATGGCGTACGAGTCGGACCGCTAAAGATAGGGGTATATGCGTTAAGCGGATTTTTTTCGGGACTGGCTGGGATTTACTTGGCGGCTCAGACCTCGTCGGGCGATCCGACGGTTGGAGCGCCCTTAACCCTTTTGTCGATTGCCGCGGTCGTTATTGGAGGGTCTCGGTTGTCGGGGGGGCGAGGTAATGTGTTAGGGACCTTCTCCGGGGCCATAATTTTAAGCATTCTTGACAGTATTATGTACTTTTTGGGGGTTGCCTCATTCTACCAGGACTTGTTCCAGGGATTAGTCTTATTGGTCGCGGTAGCTGTGACATCGTACCAGGGCATTCGCTCCCGACGGTTGGGGTGACGAGTTTTATCGACGAGACGTGGGGAGGGGTGAAATCGAAATGGTAGCCATGGAGAAGAAGTCGTCTCGATCAGTCTGGGCCAGATTGAGCCGTTTACAGAGGTCCATTTTGATGGCATATGGGTTTGCGGTGTTGCTGTTTTTAATTGGCGAGTTGGTGAATTCAAATTTTGACAGGCCTGGCCATATTTTCTCCGTATTGGTAATCGCGTCGCTGGTTGGATATGTGGGCATTGGGCAAACACTGGTCATTCTCACCGGTGGTATTGACTTATCGGTGGCCTACCTTTTGAACAGCACGGCAGTATTTATGACCGGATTGGTTGCTAGCCACGTGGCCCCAGTAGGGGTTGTCTTAATCTGCGTGGCTCTTGGTGGCGCCCTAGTGGGATTCATCAATGGAGTAGGTATCACAGTGTTCAATATTCCGCCGCTTGTGATGACACTGGGAATGAATAGTGTCCTTGAAGGCGTTGTTCTTATCTATACAAACGGGACACCAACTGGTAACGCACCTCCGGTGGTTAGCTACCTCATAAATGGCCGGATTGGCCCGATCCCTGTGGACTTATTCCTGTGGGCAATCTTGGCCTTAATTGTCGGAGTGCTACTCTCTCGTACGATTTTTGGAGGTCGTGTATATGCCGTGGGAAATAGCACGACCGCCAGCTATTTGAGTGGCATAAATGTGAAGGGGACAATCTTGTGGACATATACAATTGCAGGGTTCTTCACAGGGTTAGCCGGCATGTTTCTTGCTGGATTTGCCGGTTATAGTTATCTCGGCATGGGGGACTCGTATCTATTGCCATCTATCGCAGTCGTTGTGATTGGAGGCGCATCCATTTTGGGGGGGAGAGGAAGTTACGTTGGGACAATCGCGGGAGCGATTGTCATTGCGGTCCTGACGACACTGCTTACCATCTTAAATATGCCGATGGCCGTTCAGGATATTTTATATGGATGCGTAATTTTAATTGCATTATTGGCCTATGGTCGAGAATCCAGACTACCCTAGAGTTTGCCCCTCCATTTGCCGAACGAGGTTTGCATGCTGGAAACCGAAGACTACGTCGGTTGTGTCCAAATATTCTTGTTCGGGCGATGCCTTGGTGTCGCAAATCTGTAGATAGGAGTGAGATATGATGCAGTTTTTGTCGCATATTACAAGTGAGAATGACCCTGGCTATCCTGGTAACCCGCGGCTAAAGGTTACCCCTTTTAGTCAGATTAATAGCGGAGATGTTGCCAACACCTATAATATTGAACTTTTCAACCACTTTGGTACCCATATGA
>JAKAAL010000542.1 GCA_021802375.1 Bacillota bacterium
CCGGGGTGCGAAACTCAAGGTATAATGACCAGGTGGTCTAGTTAGAGACCTACACGGTGCTAGGGGTGCCAAGCGGCTGAGAAGTGGTCAACCGACCACTAACCCTTTCAACTCGATCTGGATAATACCAGCGGGAGGAAAGTGCCAGGACAGAATCGACCTCGCTTAGCTCGTTTGCGGGAGTGGTTCTGTCGTTCCACCCCTCACCCTTATCTATCCTTCAGGAGGGTGAGATTTATGGGAAGTACATCTCCATCTTCATATCAATGGAAGTTGCGCGATATTGTGGTCATGGCCGTGTTAGCTGCCGCTTGCGGTGCGATTTACTTGGCCTGGGATTTATTGTATCGGTTTGTGCCCGCAAGCATCAGCCCCGTGGCTGCAGCAGGATTTAACGGACTTTGGTGGATCGCTGGCGGAATCGTACCTTACATCATCCGCAAGCCCGGAGCGGCCCTTTTGGCGGAATCCATTGGCGGTTTTGTCGAGTTTGCCCTAGGCAGTCCGTACGGGATCCAAGCTTTTACCATTGGTATTGCCCAGGGCCTAACCATTGAACTCGCCTTTGCGGCCGGCGGCTATCGGCGCTACAGCTTGCCTTGGATGCTCTTTGCCACGGCCATGGGTGCCATCGGAAACTTCGTTTATTCGTACTTCTATTACGGCGTCAACGACTATACCTTCCCCGTGCAGATAGGCTACCTGGTGGTGAGTATGATCAGCGGTGCCGTATTGGCCGGACTCCTATCCAAGTGGGTTGGAGATGCCGTCAAACGCACCGGGGTTTTGCGAAACTTCGAGATATCCCGGCCGCCTGCGAGCACACCATGAGCTCGGTCATGGCGCCCGACGAAGCCGAGCCGCTCATACGGACATCAGAGCTGTCGGTTACCTATCCCGGCAGCCCTATGAAGGCGTTGACCAACATTGAATTTACGCTGGCACGCCAAGAGGCCGTGCTCATTATTGGGCCGAGCGGTTCGGGCAAGTCCACCTTGGCCCTGGTACTTGCCGGCTTAATCCCGCACTCGATGGAAGCGACGATCGAAGGCCGGATTCAAAGAGACTCCGAGCTCGACCGCCCGGGAGCGATAGGGTTTGTGTTTCAAGATCCCGAGTCGCAGTTCTGTCAGTTGAACGTCGGCCAAGAAGTTGCCTTTGGTCTGGAAAACATTGGCATGGATCCGAGGATCATGGACGAAAAAATCGACCAGGCCCTGCACTCAGCGGGCCTGGTCATCGACCCTAAGGCACCGAACCAGGCGTTATCGGGCGGGATGCAACAAAAACTTGCCTTAGCCGCAGGGCTTGCCCCAGAACCACAATTGCTGATTTTCGACGAACCCACGGCTAATCTTGATCCGCAAGCCACGAGTGAAGTTTTTGCCCAAATCGCCCGGCTCATCGCCGAACGCCGAACCCTGTTGGTGGTCGAGCACAAGTTTGAGCATCTTCTAGATATGTTCCCCCGAGTGGTGCTCTTTGACCGTCGCGGTCAAATCCATCGTGACGGCCCCACCGCCCGCGTGATTCAGGAAGAATGGTCCTGGCTTGACGAGCAGGGACTCCTGCCCAAACGGATGGCGCAAGGATTTTCACTGGCCTCACCACTCGCTCCCCAACCAGCATCTGGCGGAGATGTCGTGTTACATGCTCAGAAGGTCTCGTTCAGCTATGTGAGTCCCCGACTCCAAAAACGTCTTCGACGCCGGGGGGAGCAGATACCCATGGCCTTGGATGACGTCTCTCTGGAAGTCCGCGCAGGCGAACTGGTCGCCATCGTCGGGCCCAATGGATCGGGGAAGTCGACCCTGCTGAGCGTGCTCGCGGGCATCCGCACCCCCACTCAAGGCCAAGTGCAGAGGCCTCGTCCTCGTTTAGCAATGCCCGTGCCTATCGCCTTTGGGTTTCAAAACCCTGAGCACCAGTTTATCTTCGAACGCGTTAGTGATGAACTGGCTAACCGATACGTCGAGCCTCCCTTGCCTGAAACCGTAGAGCGCCTGCTCCAACAGTTTTCCCTCCAAGGGCACGAATCACAAAGCCCTTTCGGCTTAAGCCAAGGGCAGAAAAGGCGCCTTTCCGTAGCCGTGATGATCCGCGATCCCCATGATGCGTATCTCCTCGATGAGCCCACCTTTGGCCAGGATCAGGCCAGCGAACGTCATATCATGGAGTCGTTGGTAGCCTTGCAGCACCATGGCAAAGCGGTGCTCATCACGACCCACGACATGGATTTGGTATGGCAGTATGCCACCCGCGTTATTGTTCTCGTCGAAGGACGCATTACCTACGACGGCCGGCCAGGACCGCTATTCGCGGATAGCGCGCGCATGAGGCACGCCAATCTCTTGGTCAGCAAGCAAGAAGCGGCAAAAAGTGCGCGCGCCGTGCTGCCCGGTCTTTCCCGCTTTATTCAAATCGATGACCAACAAGCGAAGTCGCCGCTCGGACGACTAAATCCGGGCTGGAAACTCATCACTACCATGGCCGCCATGATTATCGCCATGGCGGCCACACATATCTGGCAAGGCGTCCTCTTAGCCCTTCTCCCCGTGCTGCTGCTCCTGTTCGGGGCACAGCTGAGTCTAGGTCAGGTGGCCAAGCGACTTGCTCCCTTTGTGGGTTTCTTTGCGGCCTATACGTGGACTTTAACCGCCTATTCCCGGATATCCCCGGGAACACCTAGCATCCATGTGCTTTGGTTTATTCTGAGTGAGACGGGATTTCATAATGGATTGGTTTTAGCCTTTCGCATGCTGGCCTCGGTCACCTTCGGAATTCTCTACGTATCTACCACCGATGTCACTCAACTGGTGGTTAGCCTTACCCGAAATTTTGGCGTACCACCGCGCTTTAGCTACGGCAGCCTGGCTGGCATTCGCGTCTTTCCCCTGTTTGAAGAAGAATGGCGAAAGATCCGCCAGGCTCGGACGCTTCGCGGCAAAGACACTCATCGTTCCCGGCTCACTCGCATCGTCACCTATGCGCTTCCCTTGCTGACTCAAGCCATCCGCATTGGAGAACGCGTCGCCGTAGCCATGGAGAGCCGGGGATTTCGCGGCCAAGCTAGCCTCAACCCCAAAGCTCGCAGCTACTATGTCAAGACGCCGGTGCGGGCGTGGGATTTTCTTTACTTAGGCCTCGTCGTGGTTGCATCGCTAAGCATTGTAATCAGCCGGTAGCGCTCAAAACGGCTCACCTTCGCCGTTTCGGGGTGTGCTACACTCAAGGCGGTATCCCTTGCCATGGGGCGTGGTCTGTATGCGCCAGGACCTTGCTCTTCATGGTGCCGACGGCAGGAGGAAAATAACCATGGTTCTAGAGGTGCTTGTGTCCCTCTCCCTACTCGTAAACATCATCATTTTAGTCGTTTTAGTTACCCGAAGGCTGGCTAGCCAGGTGGAAAACGCTGTCAAAGAGCAAATTCAAACCATCGATAAGGGTCAGAACCACCTGACCGACGCTTTGCGCGAATCGATGCTGCAAGCTCGCCAAGAGGCGCAATCGCTGTCACAGCTGGGGCGCGAAGAGATGGCCTCGAACTTCCAGCGCTGGTCCGGTGCCCTCGGCCAAGCCATTGAACGGGAGCTCACGCGGGGCTACGATCACCAAAAAGCTTCAGGAGAACGTTTAGTCCAGATGGCCGAACACAACGCCAAATCCTTGGCTTCTTTCTCCCAGGATCTAGTGAACCTTGAAGAGACGCACTATCGCCACACCATGGCTGCCCTCAGCGAGGCTTCGACCCAGCAAAAGCGGGTACTGGATTCATTTCAGATGCAGTTGACCACCCTGATTACGGTGAATGAGCACAAACTGGACAGCGTACGAAGGACGGTCGAACAGAAGTTGACCGACCTCCAACATGATAACGCAGCCAAACTGGAACAAATGCGGGTTACCGTCGACGAAAAGCTCCATCAGACGCTGGAACAGCGTCTCGGCGACTCATTTCGCCTGGTAAGCGAACGTCTGGAGCAAGTCCAACGAGGCCTTGGGGAAATGCAAAGCTTAGCCTCGGGGGTGGGTGATCTCAAAAAAGTCTTGACCAATGTCAAGACGCGCGGCACGCTTGGTGAAATTCAGTTGGAAAGTCTCTTAGAGCAGACCTTAAGCCACGATCAATATCAAAAAGGGGTAGCCACTTCACCGAACTCATCGGAACGTGTCGATTTTGCCATTCGACTCCCGGGCAAACGGTTGGACGACGATCCGGTTTGGTTGCCGGTAGATGCCAAATTCCCGTTGGAAGATTATCAGCGGTTGTTGGACGCTGAAGAACACGATGACCATGACAGCGCTGACGAGGCGGCTCGTTTACTAGAACAACGCATCCGCACCGAAG
>JAKAAL010000008.1 GCA_021802375.1 Bacillota bacterium
AACATTCGGTATACAGGTTGTGCTAGAGTGCGGCACTTGTACCGAGGTACACGATTGCGCTCCCGTAGCCACATCCCGCCAGGACGTGATGGGTCTAGTTACATAGGCCGTATACGTGTAATCTTGCGGGACCGTGCGCCATTGAGTGACCGTCTGCTCTTGATATGTCGTGTGGGAAGCCCATCCGCCATTGCAGGCACGAATGGGATACCAACCAATGCCGGGAAGGTAGTTCCAATTGTCATAGCAATTCATCTGGGTATCCCAGTAATACGATGTGACAGGAACGTCTTCTGTGACAGTATACGGTTCTGTTACGTACCGTACTCCCTCTTCAGTAACGGGGACACTTTCGTATGTCGTCACCAACTCCCGTTCCGTGATCGGGGTGCAATCTTGCTGAGTCGTATAGGTTGTTGTCGTGTGTTGATGTTCCCCAGCGGGACAAGCTGCAGACTGCGTAGACGTTGTTGTGGGTGACGTAGACGTTGGGGGAGGCGTGTACGTTGTGGTAGACGGTGTATAGGTCGGTTGTGTCGTTGTGGTAGGCGGTGTAGACGTCGGTTGGGTTTGACTCCCACTCACGCAAGCAACCTGACTCGTGCTCGTGACTGCGCCTGTATTGACATTATGCGAGTACTCGGTTTGCGAGCCGTTCACACACGCTGAAAACGTCCATTGCGCGTAAGTCCCTGCGCTATCCGTCCCGGTTCCTTGACAGACCCCGTCCCCGTTGATTTGTTGTTCTCCTGCGGGGCACCCCTGCCCGGCCTGCGTGCAATAGGATTTGCCCGTACTAGCATTGTATGCCGTGACACCGCCAGTCTGCGAGGCACACCCATTATACGTATACGATCCGGTTTCGTTCGAGACAGTATTATTAAAGCCGGATGTCGTGTTACTAATGTTTTGGGATAGGGGATCTTGATATCCCGAAGGGGGCTTCCAGCTATCGCCAGATGTGGCCGATGAGTTGTTCGAAGACGTGCCGCTCGTACTGGTCGATGCCGTGCTGGAAGCCCCGGTACCCGAGCCCCATGAACTCGAACTCGATGTGCTCGTATTAGAACTCGGTGAACTTGAACTTGACTGTGACCAATGGCATAGAGCCTCGGTAGAACACTGCGCACCACTAGCATTACCGGAATGGCAATCATGACTTTGCCCGCCATAGACATTACACCAAGTGGCTGTCCCGCACCCACTGCATCCTTCATTTTGCCAAGCCGCTTCGACAGGATGGGATATCATCAGAGTACCCGCCACAATAGGCACAGCCAATAGCAATAATGCCCCGACGAAATGGTGCCGTAATGTGTGATCGCGCGGAGGACGCATCCTTCGCGGCGATTTTGTGTGCATAACCAACCCTCCGTTTCCTAGTGAATTCCTATCCAATACTCGGCAATTAGCCTGTGATTACTTGGACGGAGTTCCCAAAGTATTCGCTACGGCATGAATCGTGATCTGTTCAGCCCACCATTGCCACCGACCATGACTGTGAGTCAGCCCCATAATGGCTCCCCCGGTTTGTATCACTGAGCGCACCGTGGTCTTGCCACCGGGCCGGGGAACCACCCCGATTTCGTTGAGGATGACCGGCACCCGCAGCAAGATCACGGCAGTAGGAGCCCCGGGGATCTGATGCGTCACGGGATAAACTCGGACGGAAGGACCGTGTGGATACGGTTTCGGTGTCGCCTGAATGCGGAGAATCCAGTGCGGTGCGGCAAATTTGCCCGTCGGTCCGGTGTAGAGGGCCTGTTCTAATGCCCAGAATTTCGGGGCCGTAGCGGGGCCGGCATTCAGCACACCTTTTAGCGGATCATTGCCCACCAGTGTCGTGAGATCTTGAGCAGCTTGGTGCAATCCGGCCTGCCACACTGTCGGGGGAATTCCCGTCGCACCCAATTGACGACTGGCATCGATGATGTATGCAGCGTTTTGCTTCCAGACGGTGCGAATCCCCGTAATCTGATCACCGGGAGCAATCCCCCGAATCTGCGTCTCTTGTGGAGTCAGTCCCATGTCTTGCGGGAGAATCTGCCCATGACTGCTTTTGAGGACCGGGTGCTGTCGGATGAGCCGATTAAGAAATTGCTGATAGGCCCGTTGATTCGCCTGTATCATGGCGGTCATGGGCGATACGGATGGTGAGGGAGATCGATGGCCCGCCCGCCACACTCCTCCGATGATGCCCAGGGCCACGAGTCCGATGGATATGGTCCAATACTTCCAGCGCATGTCGATTGCCTCCTTGTTCTCTCTCCATCACCAGGGTCCCAAAAACCCCAGGGGAAACCCCTGGGGTCAAGTGTCGTTATTCGTCTAGAGGGAAGGCTATTAGGAGGCAGGCCAGATGATGGGGCTGGAAATCATCTTATTTTTAAATCCACCAAATCCCCACTGCAAGCCGCCAGACACTAAGGGATCGCGAAACAGGTCCACGGTCACTTGAGCCTGCATCGTCGTAACTTCTACATTGTTCGGGTCTCCTGGCTGTTGATAGTTCATCACTTCGGTGTACGTCATGGGCACGGTCAGATCCACAATGCGTTGGGGCAAGTTTGCAGGTACTGAGTATTGCGGCTTCGCTACGCTCATGGTCGGATACGTGGTCGTCTTTTGAATCATGACCGATTGGTTATACGCATAATTGTGAGTCGTTTCCATGCTGTATCCACCCCAATAATCGTTTAAAAGGTTCTGAACGGCTGGTGCTACCTGGGTTCCGGGAGCAGGGAGCGGCGAGAGAAGGCCAGGTTCCATGACAGATGTTAATGTGGCTGGGTCGTTGCCAAAATAGTCCATCAATGCGCGTCCGGCCATGTGCATGCCGGCCTCCAGCACTTGTGGCGTCACGGTCACGCCGTGCGACTGGGCAATGACTTGGGCCTGGGTGAGCAAATCGGGATTCGTCTGGAGCAAAGCCGCCGCCCCTGTAATGCTTCCGTTGGGCGGCAAGGAAGCCGGAATCAAGGGATCAACAATACTCGCGCTCGGCGCTCCCGGCAAGCGTGAGAGCATGGCGATCCCATTGCTTCCCTTGAAGAAGGAATATCCGTTCAAAATCGACAGCACAGTGGACTGCGCTTGGGCATTCGCCGTATTCAGGGCAAACATCTTCGGGGTAGTGGCCGTCGCGGGCGTTATCCCCAAATTCGTTCCCGCATTGGTCGGTTCTTCCACGGTTTTCGCATAGACTGCCGTTTCAAACTGGGCAGTCTTGGGGGTAAAGGTGTAGGTATTCTGAGACGTATAGTTAGTGCCGGTCCACTGTCCATTTTGTTCAATCCAAAATTGGTAGACCGGATTCGTGATGTTCTGGGCTTGGGCTGTAATCGTTACAGGGTGTCCGGCAGTGACTCCCCCGGATGTCAAAGCATTGGTTATGCCGGTCACCGTGACCGTGGTGCCGACATTAATCGTCTGTTGAGCATTGACTGCGGCAGTCCAATCGTGATCGCGAATCTGGGCCGGAGTCAAAGCACTCACGACGACAAGATAGCTGCCGTTTTGGATGTTGGGCATCTTGTAGGTAGCTTGGGATGACCAGGGTTGCACATTTTTCCATTGGCCATTCGGCTCTTGAACCCAAAAATCATACAGGACGGAGCCGCTCGATGCCGAGCCGTGGGCCGTGAGGGTCACGGTGCTTCCGGGCTGATTGGCTCCGGTGGCATTGAGCGTCACGCTTTGGACTGTCGGGATGGTTGCTGCATAGGACGGCACGGAAAGTCCTGCAGCACTAAACATGATTGCGGCAGCTAATGCGATCCGACGTACTTTGGACACATGATTGATCATATCACTGGAACTGGCCCGATGGGTTCAGTTCCCTATCCCCCTTGTATAGATACTTTGAGTACGATAAAGGTTTCGCCACCAACAGTCTCATTCCTGCCTGCTGAGCGAGGCACCAATTTTTCTGCCGGGGCTCCCTACTTCTGGCCGGATGGATTTGCCAACACTTGGTGCAATACACTCTGAGCCCCGGTCAGGGTCATGGCCCCGGGAGCGGCCTGGGCAATGCGGCCCGCAGCATTGACCCACGCTATCGTCGGAAAGGATTGAATATTCCAGGCCTGTTGCGTGGCCGATGGCGCAATGTAGATATGGATGTTTGGCGCATTGAGTGTCCCAAACGTTTTTTTGTACTGCGTCATCACCGTCTCCATCCCTGCCACGGTGAGGGAACCGCCCGATCCGTCATGTCCCGAAAAAGCGGGGCTTCGAGGCCCAGGATCGGCAATGCCGCCTTGGGGAGACACGTCCACTACGTCGATGGTCACCCCAGGAGTTTTGACTATCTGTGGCCACACCCATTTGTCCTCGTAGCCACAGTAGAGGCACCAGGAGGCCATCGCCATGACTACGGTTGCTCGGCTGCCACGGGCCAGAGTTGTCGGATGCCCTGACAGAGTATCGACCGAGGTCTGAAAAGCGAATGCATTCCCCACCGTAAAGGGACTGTGCGGCGTCGTACCGCTGGGACTGGGGCTGGTCGAGTGGCTTCCGGTTTGTCCGGTTGCTGTGGCCGGGGTAGACGTACTCGGGTGCATAATCAGAATGCCCAGTCCGACACCGCTGATCATCAGCCCCGCGGCCACGACCGCCCCCAAACCCATCAGAGTAGCCTTGGAAAGATTGATGGTCACTTTCATGGGAAATTGTCCTCCTCAGTGTAGTATTCTGCCTCTACCAACAATCTGCCTGGGCATGACAGACAAACGGCCCAGCACTTTCACTGGGCCGTTTGAGAATCGGGCAGACTGTTTAGTGAGAGATTATGGACCATGAGGAATCAACATGGCCCGACAGCGACAGGGATTTCAGTACCCCGCAAACCGTTTGGTGTGAACGATCTGGCCCTCTTTGAGCAATCGGTATTCCACAAAATCGTCGCCGGGATCGCTGAAGGAGGTACCCCACATTTCTAGGGTATCGGCTTGAGCTGCCTCTTCAGAAGAAAATCCGGGACCCAAGGGAGGCATCTCGGTGGCAGCAGACATCATGGCATCGGCAGTAACGTGCTTGACGCAGTACATGGTATCCAGTCCTTTCGGCTTTTGATTGAGAAGTCAGGCCCAGGGTTCTTATTTTATCGGCGGAACAGCAAACGGTATCAGAAGAATCATCATCCCTCACTCGGCCATTAGCATCCCGAGCAGACCGGATCGTTCTCCGAGAGATCAATAATTTTCGGTTCAGACCAAACGCTTGTCAAAGAATCGGCTGGAGGCTGCCAAAGCTGTCGGGGTTCGGCTGTACACGAAAACCAGTGATTAAGCAATTGTAACCTATAGGATGTATCACCAAATGTCTGGGACCCTTGTTCATCCGTCAAGACTAACTGATGTTGCGCATTCCGGATAAGATCGACATAGACGACCTGATTGCCCGGGGGAACTAAAGGCCATTGATAGATGGACCACGAGGTGGCGCGTCCTGCATGAAAGACCACAATCCCCGATTTGTCTTGAGGCAGTGACAGATGCCATTGCCCTCGCCAATTGTCCCAAAGCCAAATAGCATGCGGACCTTGGCGGATCTTTTGGAGGACAAACTTCGGATCGTCAGACGTCTCTTTCACCCATAGCGTAGATGTCCCGCGTTGGGCAAGTTGCTCGGCCATCTGTTGCAGAACGGCTGACCAAGCCATTCGATGTCCTGTGGCGAATAGCCAATGATGCGGGGTTTGAATGCGGTCCAGGATGATGGCCACCAGATCCTCAAACGATTTCTCTGCAGGATATTCGGGCTCGTTAGGCACTACGGGTAACATGCTTTGTGTCGGGGATGCCCACCAATAATAGGGTGCCGTCTGTCGCCAATCCCAAGGTGCAGCCCATAGTTGTCCCTGCATCTCCGCTGACTGCGTTAAATCGCTTCGCGGCAAGATCCATTCCCCCGCGAATTGGTGGTGTTCATCCGTCCAGGTCCACTGAATGGTTATCTGATCCTCTGTATATTGCCCAATCGCCGTGTCTATGACGGCAAGAGGCTGACCGTCGATCCACGGAATCGTCTGGGGCATGTCACGGGTCCCCGCGATGATTCCCCGGCGGCAGGGTAGAGTACGACCTGTCCACATGATGCGCGCCACATCATGCCATTGTTCGACCAAAGCAATCCAGGATTCGTCCCACGGAATCTTGGGGGGCCATTCTGTAACCATTCCTGCCCCGCGTAGCCATGCCCACGGTTGATCTTGCTCTGTAGCCCTGCGAGCCATGCGGGTTAATAGAGTCAGGATACCGGGTTCGCACATTTTTACGACGACCCAGTGATCCATCGTGACGAGCCATTGTTGAAGCAGGACTTCCAGATGATTCGTCGAATTCATAAAAAAACCGACCTTTCGAGAGGAGTGATGGATTGTGATCCCACTATCGAGAACAGTCGTTCTCGCACTAATTGATGAGCGAATCTCACAAATTCCATTAACTGCCACACCTACGGAAGTGCATGTGGCAATTGGAAAGCTTCTCTGCGACTTGCGGACTTATTTACCATGCCCATACAATGACAAAATCATATCTCCGCCATCGTGCACAGCTCCTATCACGAATCCTTTAGTTGAAGACGTTGCCCTGGCAAACATCGTCGGGGACAACTGGATTTTTCAGTCCCAAGATACCTGGCCATCGTGCGAAGGTCACTGGCAACGTGTGGCAAATCTGTTATTCGCATCAGGGAGCCGACAACTTGCAAAAGCTGATCAGATCGTACAGGCTGTTCGCCCCAACGCCGTTATAGGAACGCGCTTGAAAAATGGCAACGTATGGATTGACGAGGGATTGCGACGTATTTATGCCATTTGGTTGTTAGGCGGGTTAACCGTGCCGGTGCTTATCGTTGATAAAGAAGCATCGACAGATGATTAGCAATGCTCTGTGCAGGAGAAACAAATCCGGAACAGAGCCATTGTTGTTAAGAATGCTGAGCAATCAGGGAGCGCATTTTCGCAGTGCGATGCAGGTTTTTGCGGAGTTTTTGAGGACAATGAGTACAAAAATTCAGGCCCCACTGTGGACGCCTTTTTCAGTATAGCCCTGCCCTCTATGCCGTGTCAAGCGACCCGTTGTTCTGCGGACCATTCATTAGATTCCGACGCGTCACGGGTACAAAAAGCCGCCCGCAGGCGGCTCGGTGTCAGCAACGAAATTATGGATCTGGGTGATCTACCCTGTCTTGCTGGAGGAACAGTTGAATGACTTGCTGACACGCCGAAATGGCCACCGGCAATGCGTCGATGAGTCAACTCCGCGCTTCGAAAATGCTTTTAAATGAGGGTAGTGCGGCATCGTCTAAGGTGGCTCCGACAGAATACGAGTCATTGCCGACAGATATCCAATCCGTGACGTTCCACGGCCCGATCTGACACTGTTCAGGGTCCATTCGAGTTCTCGGTTGGCTTGAATGCTGGGCCAGATCTTATGCCCGGTACGATGAAGAAAGCGCACGGGGCGCTGTGGAGTCTTACGATAGCGGCGAAACCGTCGCAAGCGCCATCGGCTCTTCATGGCTTTCTTAACGATCAGGAAGGGCAATACCAAGTGTCCCATCCGGAGCGTCGCTTGAGGTGTTTGCACCCCAATGCCGGAATATAGCTTGCCGGGATCGATCCCGACCACCGTGTCGTGAGGGATGTGTTCCGCCGTGCAAGTGGTGAGCTGGATGTAAAAGGTACCCAGTTTGTTGCGGTGAGGCCGAGCCCCACCGCTGTGAATGAGTTTGCGGGATTTCGCCGGCGTGGTCGGGCTCAGGGGCTTTCCGTGAACAGAAACGACAGCGATACGCATGAGAATAGTCCTCCTTCTGGCGAAGTATATATAACAGATGTTACGTCCCATCGACTATGCGACAGCAGGCTGTGTTGTGCGCAGAACTTACCGCACCTGACGCGGACTCTCTCGCCCCTTCGTACGCGGAACTTGGGAAAGATCCCGTGGCGTTGGTCCTGCTGTGGCGATGAATAGGGTCATAGTACAATGCTTACGCCGTGAAAGTCTCTTCACAAGCCCCCACCTCGGGCCGAAGACTCAGGTAGGGGTCATTGACCGGTTAGAACTGTGGGTCGCCTGCCATCCTTGCCGGATCATCTCCTGTATCCGATCATCAATCATGGGGGTTTGCAACCGGGTTAGGGCGATGTGACTGTCGCGAAAGAGCGCATCGCCTTGGCCCAGCAGATTTTCGGCACCGGATTGGTCTAAAATGACCCGGGAATCTGACAATGCGGATACCTTCAAGGCCAGGCGTGCCTGCAAATTCGGTTTGAAGCTATTGCTGATCGTTGTGGCTAAGGGATGTTGCGTGGTGATCCACAAGAATAAGCCGGCGCCTCGTGCTTTTTGCCCCAAGCGTCCCATGTTCCGATCAAAGTCTTTGAGGCTGTCCTTGTCGTCCCCCTCCAACTGATCCCTGAGATCTTTGTACTCATCAATGACCAGCAGACGATAGGGATACTGCGTCCATCCTTGGGCCAGGGCTTCGGCTAAATCCAATACGCCGCCTTGGGCAAAGGCTTCATAACGAGCATCGGCTTCGTCGGCCCACTGAGCTGCCAAGTCACAGACTTGTTGCGGCATCGTTAATATGGCATCCACATGGAGGCTGTGCTGAGTCCAGAGAAATTGCGATCCGGCTTTAAGATCGACGATGGTTATCCGCAAGCGATCCGGAGGGGTGGTAATCATCAGACTTGCCAGCCAAGATGTGAGGGCGATGGTTTTCCCGCCGCCGGTAGTGCCTCCGGCCAAAAGATGGGGCCACTTGGCCGCATCGGACCAAATCACTGTGCCGTCGGGTGTCACCCCGCAACACAGAGGCAAAGCCATTTTCTTTAAGGTTTGCCGTGTGTGGGAATCGGTGCGAGCGAGTGCTGTGACTAAATCCACGAATTGTCGATCATCAGGGCGCGGACGCTCGACGGCAATCACTCCCGCCTCACCGGTGACATACATCAGGCGCAGGGGCCGGTTTCCATGTCCCAGTTGTCCGGCCAGTGCCTTTCCCTCACTTAAGATCCGTTTAGCCATCGCAGGAGGGGGCTGGATGAAGACCACATCTACGGCTAATCCGCGCAATCCTCGAACTGCAGCAACTCCCGGTAATCCTAGCCGTGTTAAGGCTTGGGTTACTTCTTCGATCCGATTCTGGGATAACGGGGCCGACAAAGCCGGAAGAGGATGGGGAGCAGCTGGCGCAAGGGCGGACCAGGGCAATCCCCCACGTCCCCATTGAGTCTCGGGAGACAACCCCGTATTGTTCTGAGGCGAGACAGTATTGGCTATCACAGGTACGGAAGATGGAGTATCCGACGCTTTATGCATCGGTTGAGGACGCACGACGCCTTCCGCATCCACCGGCCACTGTCCCGGAATCCCGGCATGGTGCAAGGCGATCTCGGCCCATTGACCGGCCCACTTGCTCCATTCCATCATGGTTTGCGCATGCAGCCCAGTCACCCATTGCGGATGAATGCCGTGGGCATCGGCTACAATGACCACGCGCCGGACCTGCAATTCGTCGGGTCCCGGCATAAAAACTGCCTCGGGATGACTGGTGGCAAAGCCCGTGTCCAAGACTTGGGCCGCTTGCTGCATCAGTTCGTCAGCAGGGTGTGCTGTCGGCATCCGATTCCACCCCTGCTTGTGACGCCTCCAGGCCTCGCTGATCCACTCTGGGTGACCCGAAATCTGGGCGGCGGTAATCACGGGCCATCGCCACACGATCCAATCCTGCCAGATGTCCCCCCGGCGGGCGGCCGTGGGCGTATTATACAACCAAATCACGGTGCCCCACAGTATCCAGAGCAGTCCGCCGATGAGGATCAGACTCATCAGGATGGTCAGCCGCGGAAATGCGGGAAACCCGACTCCGGGAACTGTCCCCCCGACTCCAGCAGGGCTCGGCCTGATCCGGGGGCCGGAAGGAGCCTCCGCTGCTACGTGACCGGACCACAAGGTCTGCCACGCGGCCTGCCCATGCCAATGGGGAGCCGGAACCCATCCGAAATGTCCGAGAATCATCCAGCCAATCAGTCCCATTCCTATGACGATGACTGTTTCTGCGACAATCAGCATGCTGGCGTCCCCCTTATTCCCGCGATTTTAAGCGGCAGCCGCGACGGCCGTTGCCTCCAACCCGGCATCAATGGCTGCCGTAGCGACGGCTCCGACATCTCCGGCGACATCGGCTCCGACTCCGACATCTTCCAAGAGACTGTCGATGGCAGCCCCGCCCCCTTGTCCGGCTCCGGTAATCGCCTGCTCAATTTTGGGTAAGATGGTCAAGATTTTGCCTAACAACAGTCCGCCGGGAATCGCAATCTGAGCGACATGGGCTAAGGCTGACGATCCGAGGGATTGCAAGGCGGGTACTGCCGCGGGGTCTTCTAACGTCTTGATTAAGATCCCTTGGGCAATACTGGGATTCTGTTCCATGGCACTCCACGTGCTGAAGGTAATCCGCACCCACGGTTGCCAATTCTGCGCATAGCGTTGAGCCAGGGCGGACTCAAAGGTGGACCAAGACCATCCCTGTCGGAGCACGGCCAGGGCCATTTCGTCCACCAGAGTGGCAGCTCCTTCGGCGCTTTGTGTCGGGCCAATATCAAAGGCAAACGGAGAACCCGGATACACCCCATAATCCCACGGATTTTCGGTGAAGAGTTGCGCATGGGCCAGACCTCCGGGAACATTGGGCGATAAGAAACTCTGTTCAGCATTGAGGATGCCTAAAAGCAACAGCGGATTGAGATTGTCCCGTTTTCCGGCAGTCATCGCGGCCTGAATGATATTCGCATAGGCTGGTTCTCCCGCTAAGGCTCCGGGACTGTCTTGTTCAATCCAGTTTTGCACGGCCCCGACCGGAATCGGCCAATATTGCAAAATGCGAGGTGCTGTAGTCGGGAGCGGGACGGCGGCTCCGACCGGTACCGGCAAGAATCCGACAGAATTCCCCTCATCACGCCATTGCTGGGCTGCCGGCATTTTCGCCACAAACAGCCAAGGCAGCAAAAAAGCCAGGATAATCAGGAGACCGATGACCCGTCGTCGTCGTTGCTGACGAGTATGCGAGGACAGATGGGATGAGATGCTCGGGGTCAGCATGATGACTCCTTTCCAGTGCTCACAAGCACTTCGAGGCAGGGTGACTCGTTCGCCCCACTTCGGTCGTTATTGCCGAATTTGCGTGCCCTAGGGCTCCGGGGGAATTGACGGACTGAGATGCCAGTCCTCGGCACTTTGGACGGCATAGCCGTGATCCCGTAACCACTGGGTGACGACCTCGGGACCTTGCACGACGATGGCGACGGAGACCTTGAGAATAATCGCTTCGTTGTCCAAGGTGATCCATACCGACTCGTCCAGCGGATTCGTCTCGGGATAATATTTGCGTGGCATGGAGGGCCCTCCTTACGGGGCATTTAGTGGGTTGGACGCAGGCCCCGGGTCTGATAGAGGGTTTCTTCGTCCGGGGGCACCAAGGCCCGCACACTGGTCCAGTGATCGTGCCACAGACGCATGATCACTTGGCGTTCCGGGATGTCCGACAGGGCTCGGGTCACAGCCCCAGGCATCTTTAAAGCTTGGGCGGCTTCTGTCGCCTGATTCTTTTCCAGGCGCAAAAAGGCTTTGATCGGCATGGTAGCCCAAATCCCCTGACCATACGGGGTCTGCCACAAGGGAGCCGGATTGTTGGTGGCAAAGCCCAAGATCCCATTCCATTTTCGAATGGTGGAGGCCAAATCGACCACGGCTCGGCCTAAAATATCTTGGTTCAAAATCCGCTGGCCCTCATCGACCATGACGGCGGTCCAGGCATGTTGCTGGCGACGGCTGCGTAGCCATTCCCACGTGGTAGACAGCACCAGCAGGTAGCGTCCCGCCGTCTCTGGGGGGAGGCTTTGGCCCATCATGCCACCTTGCATGGCCAGATTGCCGAGATGCCAGACCACCAGAGGCGTCGGCATGGTCGGCCAGGCCTGCACCGTTCCGGCAAAGAGACGGCGCTGGGAGCCGTGGACATAAACCCAGAGACGCTTGGCCGCTTCTTGGGCTTCGGGGGTATCCATCGCCTGTAACTCAGTCCAGACTTCCATCATGGTTGGATGCGGAGCGGTACTGGGAATATCCCAGGAGGCCGGATCATCCGGGGTGACGCCGTATCTGGCCCAGGCTGTGATAATGGCTTGTTGGACGGCAGCCGTCATGACCAAATTCAACTCGCCCAGAATCTGCAGCATTTGACTCGCAGTCTGGAGCATGCGGTCCCACCGGAGACGATCTTCGGTGGGAATGCCCACCGCCAATGGGATCGCAAAGGCATCCGGCAGCGTGCTGACTTGCGTTCCCGAGACATCAATCCAGGTGCCGCCTTCCGCCGTACACAGGGATCGATATTCTCCGTCCACATCCAAAATGGTCACGAAGAAGCCTTGGGCCAAGAGGCCGCGAATGACGGTTTTCATCCAGAAACTTTTGCCCATGCCGGTTGCTCCCACCGCCAGCAAATTCGCGGCCACGCCGCCTTCGTCTTGAAAAAAATTGACGAAGACCGGCTGAGCTTGATCCGTATGGCCGACATAGACGCCCTGCTCCGGCCCATCTCCGGCCATGCCCCATCCTGGCCAAATGCAATCGGCCAGTCGTTGGGCAGTCGTGACGCGCGGTTCCCACGTGGTGGCTGCTTCCGGAGGCCGATGGAATAATTGATGCCAGCGTTCGCGCCAATCTCGTCCTTGCGTAGCAGGTAAGGGTCCGGCTCCCCAGGCCCGCAATACAGCCCATTCTTGCTCATAGGTCAATGGGCGCAGACTCCAGCCCAAGGATTCCCACCGTGCTAGCAGTAATAACACGTCATCCTCTAAGAGTTCGGGAGTGGATGTGACGGTTACAATGGCATCGGATTCGACGAGCGATTCCCCATGAAAGACAATGGCATCGCGCATCGCCCGTAATCCGGCCAAAGCTGTCCATTCATCCCGGCGTGGCCCCAGTTCCGTCTCCCGCTCCCCGACGGCCAGTTCCAATCGCTTAATTTTCCGTTCGAGGGTGCTATTCAACAACAACGGACTGGCCTGGACGCGCCAGATCCATTGCACTAACGGCCAAGTCCCCGGACGTAACGGGTGCATGGTGAGCTGCAAGTGATCCCCGGCAGCCCCGGGAGCCCATTGCGTCACGGCCCATGCTTGATGGGCGACGGGGGTGGGGGGAGTGGTCCAGATTAGGCGATCTCGCTGTTCACTCCATCCGAATGTCCCGGCTGGTGCTTCCTCGGGTTCTGCGGATATGAATCGGATCGGCCACAAACGCATAAGGCGATACCTCCCAGGTAGTATGAGAATGCAACTGTTAGGACTCAGGGACGCGCAGATGCCCGCTTGCGTCGGCGCAACCCGGGTTCATCCGGTTCCGTTGCTACGGCTTGTCGCACGGCCTGACTCCACAAAGCATAGGCTTGCGCCGGATTCGCGGCAGCATCGACGAGTTGCCGGGCTGTGGCGGCCGAGAGCCATTGCCAGTCTCCCGGTCCCGGGATCGAGCGCCAGGCCTGCTCGACCGACAAAAAATGCAAGGCCGCCGTATTGCGCTCTGTTGCCGGCCATCCCAGACGGATGACGACCGTATCATGGATGCTTTGCGGGCCAATGGACTGCATCCACCATTGCCAGCGGGCGGCGGTTATCGGGTTGAGATCCCCCTGCGGTACAATCCAGGACCCCGGCAATTGCGCAGTGCGCACATCGGCCATGAGTCCATGCATAATGGCCATCTGCAAGGCTTGGGCCAGGCGATGATGCCAGGCCGCTATCCGGTCCTCATCCAGCAAGACCACAGGCGGTAACGTCAGTTGGGCTACGGCCCAGGTTGCCCCGTCTGCCGTCCAAAAGGGATCGGTGGCTTGATTGGCGATAAAGGTTACCGGCCACCCGCTTAAGCGGGTGCGAATGCCCTGCCGCTGGCGCCAGTGCCGGCGCCGCATCCAGGTTTCAGGCCCCTCGGCAATAATCCACAGACTCCACAGTCCCCCCAAGACGACGGTCAGAATGAGACTGGGCAAAGCTCCCCAGATCGCACTGCCGAGACTCATCAGCAACAGAGTCAGGAAGCCAATGCCCCCCAATAAGATGAGAAAACGTGAGAGCGTCAAACGTCCAATAATATGGGCATCACTGCGCGGATCGAGATCCGGAATATTCGGACCATCAGGATTCATTAGAAGGACCTCCTTCCGGCAGATGCGGAGCCGGGGCATCGGCCCAAGGATCGTGTACCCGACTGGGGCTGGGACTCGCCGTATCCTGGGGAGATTGAGCCACCCAAATCCCCTGCCGGTAGACTTCGGTACGTCCTCCCCGTTGCCGGGTTAGTGGCGGAGCATCAATCTGTGTCGGTTTTTGTACGGTACGCAGCACGGCGGGAGCCAACCGGGTGCCCGGCTGGGCTGTGATATGAATCAGGCTCCCCTCGGTCGTCACATCCGGCAAGGCTCCCGTGTCCCGCCAGGCCGGTAACTGGGTGCGTTGCAATTGGCTGATCTTCCATTGCACTAATTGATCCGTGCGACTCGCAATCCAATCGGAGGCCGCCTCGGGATGGGCTTCGAAATACGGTTGAGCCTGCATATCTTTGGTAGCTTGGGATCGGGCCTCGGCCTGGAGTTGCTGATTGGATGGTTTCGGCAGAGTCGGGGGAGCCGCCGTTAATCCTTGATCGGTCCACTGCTTCACCAAAGCCTGGCGAATTTGCTCAGCGTGATCGGGGGAGGTCGCTTGCCCCTCCCACTGATTGTTCGATTGCGATTGCCAGGGAATCATCCAGTGCTGAGGGGCTGAGGAAGCTCCAGCATGGCCACCAGAAGCAGCGGATGGTGCGGAACCGGATGTGGCACCCGACCGCCGGGCTCCGGTTCCCGATGACGCGATGCCGGATGTGGGACTGTTCCCCTCGCGCCCGATGGCATAGGCTCCGGGATGTTGCCAAGATGCATCCCCCGACCCGATGCCTGATCGCCGGGCTCCTTCCCTTTCTCCCTCGGTCCACTGGGCCTGCATGCCGCGCCACCGAGCCCGGTCCGTCCAAGCTTCCCCGGCAGCCTCCAAGGTCTCTCCACCGGCGATCCAATAGGCTCCGACCCGCGGACTGAATTCCCCCACCTGCTGGCCGACTTGGGCTACCCGGTGTCCGGCTCCCCCTAATACGGAGGCCATCTGTTCTTGCGTGTGCGTCCACCAAGCAGCCACATCGATCTGCACATGCCGCAACAAGGCCCAAGCCGGTAATACCCAAAATCGCCAGGCCAGCGCAATGCCCAGGAGTGTCCACAAAACCGTCAGCCAGGAGGTGAGGCCGGTAAATGCGGCAGACAGGCCAAATGGTCCGTGATTGGTGCCGCCATCCATGACCACCACACCGGCTACCCAGACCCAGGCTCCCAATTGCACTGCAAAAGCGCGCAGAGCCACGCCAATCACCGCCCCCAGGAGTTCGGGGGACCATGGATCTAAGGCGGCAATCCAGATCCAAGCAGGACTGATCCCGAGCCAAATGGCCGCGCTCAGCACCAACAAGGTCCACAGCACCAGCACCACCGTCATGCCGACAGTCAGCAGGACGCTGATATCAAAGACGGAGTAGAGCCAGTCTGCGGTTTCCCTCAGCAACGAAATATTACCCTCTGCGAGTTTGGCCATCGACGTAAAAGCTTGCGCAATATGTCCGGCGACCGCGATGGTTAACGGGGCTGAGATCAGTAACGGCACTTTGCTATAGGCCAGACCATGGGCTCCGGAAATCCCCCACATGGCTCCCCAAATCCAAAAAGGATTGGTAATCAAGGTGGCACTTTGGGACGCCGAGAGCCCGATGGTGCTGCCCAAGGCCGTGGTCAGATGGGGGGTGAAGATATGCCAAAATGCCGTGAGCAAGCCCGGCAAAGCCGGAGGCAAGGCAAAGATGACGATGCCGACCAATAACGGAGACCACAGCATCACGGGACGGCCCAGGCGCTGGCCTCGGTACAGGGCCAAAATGCCCAAAAGCAAACCGACGGCCCACAACCCCCCCACGATGATGGTCCATGAGGGACTCCAGGGAATGCTCAGTGCCGTCCCTTGGCTCCCCGTACCCATGCCGAGGGTATAACCTCCGGGGGTCCAAGGGGTATACGGAATAAGAGCCTGGGATGCCTTCCCGATATGGGCCGCTTTGACAATCTGCGCAGTCGTATTGCCGCCAATGTGCAGCCACTGAATCAAGGACTGAATCATGGCCAGAAAATGATCCCCGAAGACCAAGAACAAGAGCAAGGCCCCGGCAATGCCAAACAGCCAGACATCGACGGTGTGTCCTAAGCCGGTAAATCCGCCCGAGATCCCCTTGGTGACGGCGCTGATAATGGTGCTGCTCATGGATGGCCCTCCTTCTCAACGCTTTGAAGCCCCGCACGTTTTAGGATTGGATATCTTCGGCCGCCGACAAGCCGAGCACATCTAACAACGGGGTCCACATGGCTGCCCAGGCTGCCGATCCGACGCCTTCTGCCCCGAGCGCTTCGGCTGGCAAGCGCAAGGCTTGATGATCCCGGATCGGCACGCCTCGGTAAGCCAGCCACGTTCGGGACGGTACATCCGGGGTATGGGTGCCCCGTTGCACGACGCAAATCGGCAGATTAATGGTGGGCAATGGTGGCGGCATGAGCCCCCCATCGACGACGATCAAGGCATCCACCATGTGCTGCAGGATTTGCGCCCATTTGTTTTCGGCATGGACGACCTTGGTGACCGAGTGGGGAGCTAAGGCCCAAATCGTCAAGCGATCCGTGAGAGCAATGGGACTGCGGGGATCACACATGGGTTTGCCTGCTGTCCACGGTCCTTCCCAGCCCCATGTCAGCGGCAAGGTGACTGTTTGAATGAGTCGGGCAACTCCCGGAGCCATCAAATGGCCTTCCAGCAACCGTACCGGAGTCGATTGCACCCAAGCCAGCCAGCGGGCGAATGCCAAGGCTGCTGTCGTTGTTCCGGCTTTGCGGGCATCGCCCCAAAACCATGCCACCCACGGCAGGGCCAATTTTTGATCGACAGTGCCCGCAGTCAGCCACTCCGTTGCGGCACTTCGCCTCTCCGCATCCGACGTTTGCCGAGACCCAGGAATCGGTCTCGATGGTGTCGGATCGGCAGGAACGCTCTGCGTTGAGGCATCCGCGGTGACCGATCTTTTGCGGGGAGGCAATTTGATCACTTTCCGATGATCCCACTCGGGCGGTTGTTCCGGGCGCCAGTGGGATGGTGCCAGAGTCGTCCGGACCCGTCGCAAGGCTGGCTGACGGGACGGAGCATCTGCATGCGGTTCGGTGGGAGAATCATGCTCCTTTTTCGGTATGCTGGCTCCGGCAGATCCCGGGTCTGCTGGAACCGGGGACTCTTCGGGGACCGACTCCGGCTGGGGGGCTTCTTGTACCGTGCGCAGGGTGGCAATTTCCTGACGCAATTGTTCGGCTTGTGCCTGCTTACGGGCGGCGACTTGTTGCTGTAACTGATCCCGTTCCGCTTGCAATGCGGCCAGGGCATCGTCCTCAGTCTGGGCTGAGACTCTCGGCTCCGGAACCAAGGGTTCCGGCTCGGGCGAAGTTGATGCGTCAGTCAGAGTTTCTTGTTCACTTTGCAATTGCTCAATTTCCCGCTGTAACTGTTCGGCTTGTGCCCGTCTGCGAGCTGCGGCCTCAGCAGCCCGTTGCTCTTGTTGCAGGATGAGAAGGGCTTTTTGGGCCGCCAGCCGTTCCACTTTGGCTTGTTCGGCCTGGCGCCGGGCCTCCTGCTCTTGACGCTGTTGCTCTGCGGCTTGCCGTTGTTGTTCGAGCCGTTGAATTTTCGCCATTTCTTCTAACGTGTCTTGACGCAGGGTTTCTGTGACTTCTGGGGGGCAGTACAGCCACTCGGACCCCAGGCTCCGTCCGGGCTACGTTGATGGCCTGTTTCAGCCGCTTTTCCCAGGTCTCCGGCTCGGTGACCAAAGACGTTCCGAGCCGCACAGCCCCCAAAACCGTCCACAGTCTTCGTGCCCAGTCTGCCCCGGAAATAGTCATCGTAGTACGAGGCCATGCACACCACCACTTGGACTCGTCCATCCGCACCCGGGCTGCCGTCGCAGGACAGGCCGCTTGCAAAGCGATGCCAATGTCTGCCGGAGTGCTGAGATGTCCCGAATCCGCGAGATAGGCCATGATCCACGCCCCCCGACCGGCAGAACGTCGCCACCACACGGCCCCGGCCTCGGGGGTGAGGGCACCAGATTCCTGATCCCAAGCCCGCGGTGTGCTCCGAACCCACTCCATCGGATTGCCGGCTGGCCACGGCGGTTGCAAGGAATCCTGGGCATCCCACGGCATATCATCTAACCAAATTTGTACAGCATGCTCGACACAGGTTCGGCATGCCTGTTCCCATTGATGTCGGGCCTCGGCCTGGTGTGGCACGTCCCGGCTGTCAATGTGCATGGCTTGCGGCCACAGTTGGAGGTCTTGAGCCTTTTGCACGATAATCATTGGGGTGCGAGCGACGACTTCATCGTCCTGCTGGGCATGCGGATCAATGCGACAGGTCCATTCCATGGAATTTTGCTCCTTTCTTAATTATGACTGGAAAACTTATGGCTGATACGAGAGTGCAGATCGCCAGGCTACAGTTTTCCACCGTTTGGGGCGTCCCAGGTAAAAACCTTGTCCCCACGGAATCTGCAAATCGTGGGCGATTGCTAATTGATCGGCAGTTTCAACACCCTCCAAAATGATCTGGCGGCGGGTCTGGACTGCATACTGCCCAAACCATTGCAACCATTGTTGCATGGCAGGATGATCCAAGCGGCGGGTCAGAATGCCGTCAATTTTGATCCATTGGATTGGCCATTCTACCAAGCGCATCACGGTCTCGCGGTGATCGCCCCAGTCATCCAAGGCACAGGTCGCGTGCCAGTGGGCCAATTGATCC
>JAKAAL010000543.1 GCA_021802375.1 Bacillota bacterium
CAGCAACTTGGCGTCGCGCATATACCGCTCGACAGGGAAGTCATGCAGGTAACCCGCTCCCCCATGAATTTGCACAGCTTCCGACGCCGTTCGCATCGCGCGGTATTTCAGGCGGCCACAGCCTGGAAAACGTGGAATGTGAGCCAAGTGTGGGGATTGCCGCTTTGGGCGACCTGGTTCAACGGGATACCCGAGTGGTCAGGAACCGATGTCTATTACCCATGTCCTTCTCCTTTCGAGGGACTTTGGGCTGCGACTAATGGCGAGGCCAGGTTATTGTGGCATCCCCAATTGCTAGGCCCTTGCTGGAAGATTGCTGGATCTGGAGTGTATGAGTCGGCCCCGGGTTTAGCGTGGGAGGGAATGGAACGTTGTCGCGGAGAACAAGTGCCCTCTGGTATACTCCGGTCAGGGGTGATAGAACCTGTCGTGCATACGGGAGGATGGTTTCCCTTAGGATTAACACATGAAAATAGGAGGCTTTAGTATATGACGAGTGTGGTAGCAAGTTTGGCGGGCGTGGTGTTTAAAATTTTGGTATCCCCCGGAGACCCCGTGGTGAGTGGCCAAGAAGTAGTGCGGCTGGAGTCCATGAAGATGGAAATTCCGCTGGAAACGGAACAGGTAGGAATTGTTCGCGAAGTGTTGGTCAAAGAGGGGGATTTTGTCAACGAAGGCGATCCCTTGGTCATCTTAGATGATGCACAATAACCGGGATGGGGCTAGGAGGGATCAGCGTGGATAGTGCCGCGTGGCGGCAACGGCGGATGCGGATACGGCAAGGCGGCCCGAGCAAATATCAGCAAAAATTGGCCGAGGATCACAAACTGCCGGTGCGTCGGCGTCTGGAACTGTTGTTAGATCCGGGCTATGTCGAGGATGGGTTATGGGCCAATGCACTCCAGGAGGATTTGGCGGCCGATGGCGTGGTGACCGTGACCGGAACCATTCAGGGCCGCACCGTGGTGGTGATGGCGAATGATCCGACCGTCAAAGCCGGATCTTGGGGTGCGCGTACCGTAGAGAAAATCCTGCGCATCCAAGAAAAGGCGCTGGAATTGGAGTGCCCGATTTTCTACTTAGTGGATTCGGCGGGGGCGCGGATTACCGACCAGGTTGAGATGTTTCCGGGGCGTCGGGGTGCGGGCCACATTTTTTACAATGAAGTGCGATTATCCGGCAAAGTACCGCAAATTTGTTTGCTGTTTGGACCCTCGGCGGCGGGAGGCGCCTATATCCCGGCCTTTTGCGATGTGGTCGTGATGGTGGAGCACCATGCGTCCATGTATTTGGGCTCGCCCCGGATGGCGGAAATGGTCATTGGGGAAAAAGTGACCTTAGAGGAAATGGGCGGGGCTCGGATGCACTGTACCGTCAGTGGGCTGGGAGACTTATTGGCGCACGATGAGGACGAAGCGATTGCCTTAGGCCGCGCCTATTTTTCCTATGTGCCCCGTCATTATCGGGAAGATCCGCCGATCGTTGCGGGGGTGCCAGCACCCCCTATGGATTGGTCGCGGGTGATTCCTGACAACCAAAACGTCCCGTTCGATATGCATCGGATCATTGAAGGATTGGTGGATGCGGGCAGTTGGTTCCCGATTAAACCCTTGTTTGCCCCGGAAATCATCACCGGATTGGCGCGCTTGGACGGGATGGTGATCGGGATCGTCGCTAATCAGTCGAAGGTCAAAGGGGGAGTGCTGTTTAATGATTCGGCGGACAAAGCGACCCGGTTTATCCAGTGGTGTGATGCGTTTAATGTGCCGTTGCTGTTTTTAGCCGATGTGCCGGGATTTATGATTGGGACCCAAGTCGAGCGCGCGGGGATTATTCGCCATGGCGCGAAATTTATTGCCGCCGTGAGCGAAGCCACGGTGCCCAAAATTAGTGTGGTGGTGCGTAAGGCTTATGGCGCGGGGTTGTACGCGATGGCGGGCCCGGCGTATGGCACAGATGCCACTCTGGCGTTACCCACGGCACAAATTGCTGTGATGGGCCCAGAAGCAGCGGTTAACGCCGTCTATTATAATGCCATTCAGGCGTTGGCGGGGGAGGAGCGTCGCGCCTTTATCCAAGAAAAACAAGCGGAATACCGACAAGACATTGATCTCTTGCGTTTGGCCTCGGAATTAGTGGTCGATGAGGTCGTGGAACCAGAATCGTTGCGGTCCGAACTGGTGCAACGCTATCGTTTGTATCGGCAAAAACGGCGGGAATTTAGCGCACGGCGGCATCCGGTGACCCCGGTGTAGCGGAGGGAGGAAGAGGACCATGGAATCCTGGAATATCCCCCAGGCGGTTTCATTGCGCGAGGTGGGGCCGCGCGACGGTCTGCAGGCAGAACCAACCGTCATAGACACGGCGGATAAGATTGCGTTGGTCAACCGTCTTAGTGCTGCCGGATTGCCCCGGATTGAAGTGACGTCGTTTGTGAGTCCCCAGTGGTTGCCCCAAATGGCGGATGCGGAACAGGTCATGGCGGGTATTGCCCGGCGTCCCGGCACGCGCTATTCGGTGCTGGTGCCTAACCTGGTCGGCGCTGAACGCGCCCTCGTGACACGGCCCGATGAGATGACCTTATTTGTCTCCGCGAGTGAAACCCATAATCAGAAAAATGTGCACCGAACCATTCGGGAATCACTCGAGGGATTTCACCAGATTATCGAGAAGGTGGGGACCCAGGTCTCCATCTCGGCAGTAATTGTGACAGCTTTTGGGTGTCCCTATGAGGGGGTGGTCACGCCTGCGCAAGTGATTGCGTTGATGGATCGCCTGGAGGCATTGGGGATTCAGGAAATAACCCTGGGGGACACCGTTGGGGTCGCTAACCCACGCCAAGTCTTCGCGATTGTGCAACAGGTGTCCCATCAACGACCTGCTATTCAACTTGGGCTGCATTTTCATGACAATCGCGGCACTGCCTTGGCGAATCTGGTAGCGGCGTTGCAAGCAGGTGCGACCCGATTTGAGACGGCCTTGGGCGGCATTGGGGGTTCCCCTTTTTCTCCGGGCGCAGGAGGCAACTTGGCGACGGATGATGCGGTGTATCTGTTGCAAGAAATGGGCGTGGACACGGGGGTGGATCTTCCCGCGTTGTTGGAGACCACGCAGTTTTTGGTAGAAAAACTGGGACACGCGGTCCCGTCGCGGGTCTTTGCCTCGGGAGGTCGCATGGTGCCCCAAGGAGGTGATCCTCATGGCCATTAGGCAAACCCGCGATGATGCGATTGTGGAATTGGCGATTGACCGCCCTGCGGCACGAAACGCCTTGAATACCGAGACCATTGCGGAACTGACGCAGGCATTTTCTCACTGGGCCCAAGACCCGACGGTGCATGCGGTGATTTTGACGGGTACCGGAGACCGCGCCTTTTGCGCGGGAGCGGATTTAAAGGAAGTGCAGCAACTGGACGGCGTCGAAGCACGCCGCCGCTATTTTGGGGGCGTGGCGTCGTTGCTTGACACCATGGCCATGGCGCCCCAGTTGGTGATTGCGGCGATCTTTGGGTACACCTTAGCGGGGGGCATGGGTCTGGCTGCTGGCGCAGACTTTGTGGTGGCGGCGGATGATACGCGGGGGGGATTGCCGGAAATCAATATCGGATTGTTTCCGATGGTGGTCATGGCGCCCATTGAGAGGGCCATTGGGCCCCGTCGCACCTTAGAACTGGTGATGAGCGGACAGTTGGTGGATGTGTCCACCCTAGACCGCTGGGGTTTTTGCAATCGGGTGGTGCCCAAAGACCAGTTGCACGCCGAAGCGTGGCGGTTTGCCCGCGAAATAACGCCGGGCAGCGCAGCCATTCGTCGATTAGGGAAAGAGGCATGGCGAACGGTCCAAGACTTGCCTTATCGGAACGCATTACAGTATCTGCACAATATGGTGTCGTTAGTGGCGATGACCGAGGATTCCGCCGAAGGCGTGGCCGCCTTTCTCGCGCACCGCGATCCGAAATGGCGACACCAATGACCCCACTACTGTATCCGGACGATCTTCATTGGTTTAACGAAGGCACAAATCGTCGGCTTTATCGGAAATTTGGGGCACATATGACCGACACCGGGGTGCACTTTGCAGTGTGGGCTCCCAATGCGGAAAAAGTCAGTGTGATTGGCGAGTTTAACGGCTGGAAATCTGACCACCATAGCTTAGATCGCGACTTTGCCTCGGGTGTCTGGCGAGGTGTGGTGTCCGAAGCTCAAACTGGGATGGGGTATAAGTTTCGCATTCAAGGCAGACATGGGGAAAGACTACCGGATAAGGCGGATCCGGTAGGATTTTTTCATGAAAATGCAGCCCAAGTTGAATAGCAGGTCGTTGATGGGACACCTGTTG